>JBCDDO010000019.1:0-13619 GCA_039180245.1 Pseudomonadota bacterium
CGGATCATGCCCAACCCCGCCTTCGAAGCGCAGCGCAGCACGACACTGGCCAAGGATTTCGGCTATTTCGGCATGATGTTGCTTTTGGCCTGCCTGGGCGTGCTGGCCTTTCTGGCCACCCGGCAGATCACCTTCCTGGCCTATTCCGGCTTTGCCCTGGCGATCCTCTTTTACGTCATGCACCGCGATGGCTACACCTTCCAGTTCTTTTGGCCCAACGCGCCGCTTTTCAACGGCAATGCCTCGATCATCGTCGGCCAGATCGTCATTCTCAGCGCCGCCACCTACACGCGCGCCTTTCTGCGCACGCCGCGGCTGCACCCGGAAATGGACTGGATCCTGGCCATTTTCATGGGACTCACGGCCAGCACGCTGCTGCTCTGGCCGCTGGGCATGACCCAGCAGATCAAACAGGCGCTGATCCTGCTGTCGCTGACCGCCACGATCCTGTTTCTGGCCGCGGGCATCAATGCCGCGCGCAGCCGGGCGCGCGAGGTGCGGTTCTTCGTCATCGGCTGGGTGTTTTTCGTCTGCTCGGCGGCGATTCTGTCCAGCCGCCATCTGCTCAATATCGACATCCCGGCCAGCCTGGCGCTTGACAGCATCCGCGTCGTCACGGTGTTCGACGCGGCCTTCATGGGGCTTGCCATTCTCGACCGCTATCTGCAGGCGCGCCGGGCCGAGGAACAGGCCCTGCGCCAATCGGTCGATGCGATGACCGCCCGGCTCGACATGCAGGGGCGCTTGGAGCGGCTGGAGGCGCAGTACAGCGCCCTTCAGGTGAGTGCGGCGCGGGGCGGCGAGCGGCTGGCCGAGGCCGCCCATGACCTGCGCCAGCCCATCCATGCGCTGCGGCTCTCGATCCAATCGCTGCTCAGCGACACCCGCGCCGCGCCCGATCTGGCGGACCGGGTGGAGCGGTCCTTTGGCTATTTGGAGGGGCTGGTCCAGCATGCGCTGTCGCGTGAGCCCGGCCAGACCGCCCCGGCCGCGCCAGTCGCCAATGATGTGCTCTCGGCGCTGGGCGAGATGTTCAGCGAGGATGCCCAGACCAAACAGCTTGAACTGACGGTCATGCCCTGCGCCGCACCGGTCTCGGCCGACCCGGTGCTCTTGCTGCGCATCCTCTCCAATCTGGTCTCCAACGCCATCCGCTATACCGAGAGCGGGCGCATTCTGGTGGGCTGTCGGCGCCGGGCGGGGCGGCTGCGCTTTGAAATCCACGACACCGGCCCGGGGATGAGCGCGGCGGAATTCGCCGCGGCGCTCAAACGCGGCGTGCGGCTGCGCAAGACCGCAGCGCAGGCGCATGGCAGCGGGCTGGGCCTGGCCATCGCCGCGGCCGAGGCGCAGGGCGCCGGCATGACCCTGCATCGCCTCAATCGGCGCAGCGGCGGGCTGTCGCTTGCGCTCGACCTGCCGGCGCAAACGCCCGGCGGCGCGCGGCACCCCAATGCCGATGCGGGCGGTGCCGTTCCGCCGGGCGGTCCCGACCCCGCCGCACCGCCTGCTGCGGCATCCGACCGCCCGGCCGCCATCGCCTGACCCGGCCGCACGGATCCAAACGCCGATAAGGACCCAGGCACCAAGCGTGGCGCTGCGCGCTGCCTGCATCCGGTCGAGCGCCCACCGCCGAAAGACGGGTTTTTGCACTGCAAAAACGCTTGCATGGCCCGGGGCTTTCCGACATCTTCCGCCCGGCATGGGAGCAGGGATACAGGCGCGCGATGTGGGAGGCTGACGAACCCGAAACGCAGCGCCGCTTCTCCCGCGTTCTCCTCAAGATCTCCGGCGAGGCCCTGATGGGCGATCAGGGCTTCGGCCTGCACCCGCCGACCATCGCACGCATCGCAGGCCAGGTGGCCGAG
The DNA here is from genome assembly GCA_039180245.1 of Pseudomonadota bacterium. Taxonomy (GTDB): domain Bacteria; phylum Pseudomonadota; class Alphaproteobacteria; order Rhodobacterales; family Rhodobacteraceae; genus J013. Next base: position 1,869 of record JBCDDO010000019.1, read on the forward strand.
GTCCAGCGCATGGGCATCGAGGTCTGCCTGGTGATCGGCGCCGGCAACATCTTTCGCGGCCTGCAGCTCTCGGGCCAGGGGATCGAGCGCACCACGGCCGACTATATGGGCATGCTGGCCACGGTGATGAACGCGCTGGCCATGCAGGCCGCGCTCGAGGCGCAGGGCGTGCACACGCGGGTCGTCTCGGCAATCCCGATGGATCAGGTCTGCGAGCCCTATATCCGCCGCCGGGCGGTGCGCCATCTGGAAAAGAAGCGCATCGTCATCTTCGCGGCCGGCACCGGCAATCCTTACTTCACCACCGACACCGCCGCCACGCTGCGCGCCTCGGAAATGGCCTGCCAGGCGATCTTCAAGGGCACCCAGGTCGATGGCGTCTATGACAGCGACCCCAAGCTCAACCCAGAGGCGCGCCGCTTCGACCGCATCAGCCATGATGAGGCGCTGTCGCGCAATCTTAAGGTGATGGATGCCTCTGCCATTGCCCTTGCGCGCGACAACAAGCTGCCGATTATTGTGTTCTCGCTTGCGCAGGATGGCGGCATGGCCTCGGTGCTGCGCGGCGAGGGCAAATTCACGGTGGTCGACGCGGCCTGACGCGCCCGGCCGTCACCAAGAGGGACGCGAAGAATGTCCGAAGAAGACGAGATCGATCTCGACCGGCTGGAACAGCGCATGGATGGCGCCATCACCTCGCTTCGCCAGGAGTTTTTGTCGCTGCGCACCGGGCGCGCCTCGGCCTCGATGCTCGACCCGATCCAGGTCAACGCCTATGGCAGCACCATGCCGCTCAACCAATGCGGCACGATCAATGTGCCCGAACCGCGGATGATCACCGTCAATGTCTGGGACAAAACCCTCGTCGGCGCGGTGGAAAAAGCGCTGCGGGTGTCGGGGCTTGGCATCAACCCCGTGGTCGATGGCACAATCATTCGCCTGCCGGTTCCGGAACTGAATGAGGAACGCCGCAAGGAGTTGGCAAAACTTGCCAGCCAATATGCCGAACATGCCCGGGTTGCGGTGCGCAATGTGCGCCGGGACGGCATGGATCAGATCAAGAAGGCCAGCGCGATGAGCGATGACGATCAAAAAATCTGGTCCGAAGAAGTGCAATCGCTCACAGATGCCACGATTAAGAAGATTGACGCGGCGCTCGAGGCCAAACAGGAAGAGATTATGCAAATCTGACGCAGCACGGGTCGGGACACGCAAAAGAGCGGCCCGCCGCGTTGCGCCAGCGACGATTGTAAGTGAGGCAGACCATTCGACCCCCGGCGGGTCTGCCGGGGGACAGGCGGAGACCTTTATGAGGGACGGGCAGACAGCGTCTCACGTGGCCATCATTATGGATGGCAATGGGCGATGGGCGGCACGGCGCGGGTTGCCGCGTCTGCGCGGGCATCGCGCCGGCGCCGATGCGGTGCGCCGCGTGGTCGAGGCCTGCCCCGATCTGGGCGTGCGCTACCTCACCCTCTATGCGTTCTCGACCGAGAATTGGCGCCGCCCGCCCGAAGAGGTCAACGGGCTGATGGCGCTCTTTCGCCGCTACCTGCGCAAGGACACCGCCGAACTCAACGAAAACGGCGTGCGGGTGCGCTTTATCGGCCAGCGCGACCGGCTTGCCCCCTCGCTGGCCCGCATGATGACCGGGGTCGAGGCGCAGACCAAAGACAATGACCGGCTGCACCTGACCGTTGCGATCAATTATGGCGGCCGCGATGAGATGATGCGCGCGATGCGCGGCCTGGCCACCCGGGTTGCAGCGGGCGAGGTTGCACCGGATGCGCTGACCGAGGCCTGCTTTGCCGGCCATCTCGACACCGATGGGCTGCCCGACCCCGATCTGGTGATCCGCACCTCCGGCGAAACCCGCATCTCCAACTTCCTGTTGTGGCAATGCGCCTATGCGGAATTTGCCTTCGTGCCCGAGCTTTGGCCAGATTTCAGCGCCGAGCATTTCGGCCGGGTGCTGTCGGAATTTGCCGACCGCGAACGACGCTTCGGCGCCGTGTCGGTGTGAGCCGAGACCGCCCACCGGCGGGCCGCTTCCACGATCTCTTCATACGCACCCTGACCGGGCTCGCGCTTGGCGCGGTCACCCTGGCCGCGGTCGCTGCCGGCGGCGTCTGGACTGCACTTCTTTTTGGCCTGGCCGCGGGCGCGATGATCTGGGAGCTTGCGCGCATCACCCAGACCCCCGTCGCGGCCAGCATGATGATCCTGATGGCCGCGGGCTTTGCCTCGGTGCTGGTGACCGAGGCGGTGCTCTTTCGCTATGGCGCGCTGGTCCTGGCCCTGGGCGCCGGACTTGCCCTGACCACCGGGCTCCGGCGCGATCCCGCACTTCTGGGCGGCTATGCCTGGATCGGGGTTGCGATGTGCTGCGTGGAGGGGCTGCGCGACGACCCGCTTTATGGCTTCGAAGCGGTGCTGTGGCTGTTTCTGACCGTCATCGCCTCGGATGTCGGCGGCTATTTCGGCGGCCGGCTGATCGGCGGCCCGAAGCTCTGGCCAGCGCTCAGCCCCAAGAAAACCTGGGCCGGCAGCCTGGCCGGCATGGCGCTGGCCGCCGTCACCGGGGCGGTCTTTTCCCGCCTGACCACCGGAACCTTCGTGCATGAGGTGGCGCCCGTTTCGGCCCTGGTCGCCTTCGTCGCCCAGCTTGGCGATCTGGGCGAAAGCGCCTTCAAGCGCCGCTACGGCGCCAAGGACAGCTCGGGCCTGCTGCCCGGCCATGGCGGCGTGCTCGACCGGCTCGACGCGCTGATGGCTGCCGCAATCGTGAGCGCCGCGCTCACATTCTGGCGCGGCAAATCGATCTTCATCTGGTAGGACCAAGCCAATGCGCAGCATCTCGATCTTCGGGGCGACCGGGTCGGTGGGTCGGCAGACCGCCGCGCTGATCGCGCATCAAGGCGGGGCCGAGGCCTATCGCACCCGCGTCCTCACCGCCCAATCCGATGTCGCCGGGCTGGCCAGGCTTGCGCGGCAGCTTCGGGCCGAGGAGGCGGTGATCGCCGATCCAACCCGACTGGCAGATCTGCGCGACGCGCTGGCCGGCACCGACACCCGCGCCAGTGCCGGGCCCCAGGCGCTGACCGAGGCCGCAGCCCAAGGCGCGGATTGGACGATGAGCGCCATTGTCGGCAGCGCCGGGCTTGCCCCGACGCTTGCCAGCGCCCAGGCCGGCGGCACCGTCGCCCTGGCCAATAAGGAAAGCATGGTCTGCGCCGGCGATCTGGTCAAAGCCGCAATGGCCAAATCCGGCGGCACCCTCTTGCCCGTCGACAGCGAACATTCGGCGATCTTTCAAGCGCTTGCCGGGCATGAGCGGCCCGCGCGCATCATCCTCACCGCCTCGGGCGGGCCGTTTCGGCGCTGGGACCGCGCGGCCATGGCCGAGGTGACGGTCGAACAGGCCGTCGCCCATCCCAACTGGTCGATGGGCCGCAAGATCTCCATCGACAGCGCCTCGATGTTCAACAAGGGGCTGGAGATGCTGGAGGCGATGACGCTCTTCGACCTTCGCGCCGATCAGGTCGATGTCGTGGTGCACCCGCAATCCATCGTGCATTCGCTGGTCGAATTCGCCGATGGCGCCCAGCTTGCCCATCTGGGCCCCACCGATATGGCCGGGCCCATCGGCTATGCACTGAACTGGCCCGCGCGGCGCGCACTGCCGCTGCCGCGGCTCGACCTGGCCGCGCTCGGCAGCCTGAGCTTCGAGCCGCCGGACCCCGACCGCTTTCCCGCTTTGCGCCTGGCGCGCCAGGCAATGCAGGCGGGCGGGCTGATGGGCGCGGTGCTCAATGGCGCCAAAGAGAAAGCATTGGACGCATTTCTTGACCGCCGCTGCGGGTTTCTTGAAATGGCCGACCTTGTCGAAACGGCGCTCGACGCGCTATCTCATTGGGCGGGGGAGACAAGTCTCGATGTGGGGCTTGCAGGGGTGACGGAGGCGGATCTGGCGGCCCGATGGGCCGTCGACCAGCGCCTTGACGAAACGCGCACGCGCTAGGAACAGGAAACTGGGGCATGGAAACCGCCTACACCTTCGTGACGGATAACTTCATCTATCTGTGGTTCATCGTGGTCCTCGGCATCGTGGTCTTCGTGCATGAGCTGGGCCATTACCTGGTCGGGCGCTGGTGCGGGATCGAGGCCGAAGTCTTCTCCATCGGCTTTGGGCGCGAGCTCTTCGGCTGGGTCGACCGCCGCGGCACACGCTGGCGCATCGGGCTGTTGCCGCTGGGCGGCTATGTGAAATTCCTGGGCGATGCCGATGGCGCCAGCCGCGCCGATCCCGACGCGCTGGCCAAGATGGACCCCGAAAAGCGCGCGCACAGCTTTCACGGCGCGGCCGTCTGGCGCCGCGCCCTGGCCGTGGCCGCCGGCCCGGTCTTCAACTTCATCTTCTCGATCCTGGTTTTTGCCGGGCTCGGCCTGTGGTTTGGCGAAGCGCAGGACGATCCTGTGGTGGGCGCGGTCTATGAACATCCCGGCCATCCCACCGGGCTTGTCGAAGGCGACCGGCTGCTCGCCGTCAACGGCATCGAAATCACCCGGCTGAGCGAGCTTTACGGCCGCGCCAATGAGATGGAGACGCCCGGGCCGATGGCCGTGGTGCTCGAGCGTGACGGCCAGCGGATCGAGACCGAGATCGCCTATGTGCTGCCGCCGCTGGTCGGATCGGTCCAGCCTTTCTCGGCCGCCTGGCGCGCGGGGCTTGAGGATGGCGATCTGATCCTGACCATCGACCAGACGCCGGTGCCCAGCTTCGAGGCGCTGCGCCAGATCGTGCTCGCCTCCGAAGACACCGAGCTTGCCGTGACCTATCAGCGCGGCACCGAACTGCGCGAGGCGATGCTGACCCCCAAGATCACCGACATCCCCGATGGCGAGGGCGGGTTTGAAAAACGCGTGCTGATCGGGGTGGGCGTGAAATACATCGCCGGCGCACAGGTCGAACGCCCCGGCCCGATCGGCGCCATCGGCATCGGCATGCAGCGCACCTGGGATGTGATCACCAATTCGATCAGCGGGCTGATCCACATCATCCGCGGCGATGTCAGCGCCACAAATCTGCAGGGGCCGATCGGCATTGCCCATCTGTCGGGCGAGATGGCAAAGCTGGGGATCGACCGGCTGATCACGCTGATCGCGCTGATCTCCTCGGCGATCGGGCTTCTGAACCTCTTCCCGATCCCGATCCTGGATGGCGGGCATCTGGTGTTTCTGGGCATCGAGGCCGCGCGCGGCCAGCCGCCGGGCGAGCGCTGGGTTGAATACGCCTCGGCGGTCGGGCTTGCAATGGTGCTTCTGCTCATGCTCTTTGCCACCTATAATGATGTCTTAAGGCTGTTCGGTCTGGCCTGACCCCGTGACAGATCCGCCACCGGTCCGGAATGGCGTCAAAGCGGCGACTGGCAGGGCAGAAGGCCTGGGAATGGCACGAAAATCAGGGCCGGCACGGCACATGTGTCGCGAAACGATGAACGAGGGTGACGGCATGCGGAACAGGATCGGCGGCAGAGTGCCGGCGGCTTTGCGTCTTGGCGCGCTGGTTCTAGGTCTGCTGGTAGGGTTTGCGCTGGCGCCGATGCCGGTGGCGGCCCAAACCGCGGTGACCGTTACCGAAGTTGTGATCGAGGGCAATCGCCGCATTCCGGCCGAGACCATCGTGCTTTACGCCGCGGTCGAACCGGGCAGCCAGCCCACGCCCGAGGATCTGAACCTCGCCACCCGCAACGTGTTTGCCACCGGCCTCTTTCGCGATGTGCGCATCACCCCGGGGCCGGGCGGCCGGCTGGTCATCAGCGTCGAAGAAAACCCCACGATCAACCGCATCAATTTTGAGGGCAACGACGTTCTCAATGATGAGGCGCTGACCGCGGTGATCACCTCGCGGCCCCGCCGCATCTTCACCCGTGGCTCGGCCGAGGCCGATGCGCAGCTGGTCATCGAGGCCTATCGCCGCTCGGGCCGCTATGGCGCCGAGGTCCGGCCGGTGATCATCGAGCAGCCCGACAACCGCGTCGATCTGGTCTTTGAGATTGTCGAAGGCCGGGTGACCGAGATCGAGGGCATCACCTTTGTGGGCAATGAGGTCTTTTCGGACCGCCGCCTGCGCCGCGCCATCGCCACCTCCGAAGCCAGCATTTTGAGCTTCCTCTTCTCGTCGGACAATTACGACCCCGACCGGCTGGAGCTCGATAAGCAGCTTCTGCGCCGCTACTATCTCGAACGCGGCTATGTCGATTTCGCCGTCCTCTCGGCAACCGCCGAGCTTGCGGTCGAGCGTGACGGGTTCTTCGTGACCTTTGCCATTGAGGAGGGCGAGCCCTACACCTATGGGCCCGCCTTCGTGACCAGCCAGGCGCTGGGGCTCGACCCGGCCGAGTTCGAGCCGCTGATCGACACCGTCGAGGGCGAGCTTTACGATGTGCGCGAGGTCGAACGCACCATCGATGCGATGACCTTTCTGGCCGGTCAACAGGGCTATGCCTTCCTGCAGGTGCGCCCGCGGGTCGACAAGGATGACGAGGCCCGCACGATCTCCATCGAATATGAGCTGATCGAGGGCCCCCGCGTCTATGTCGAGCGCATCGACATCCGCGGCAACACCTCGACCATCGACCGGGTGATCCGCCGGCAGTTCGATCTGGTCGAAGGCGATGCCTTCAACAGCCGCTCCATCGCCCGGGCCCGCCAGCGCATCCAGGGGCTGAACTATTTCTCGCGCGCCGATGTCCGGGTCGAGGAAGGCTCGGCCGATGACCGCGCCATCGTGGTGGTCGAGGTCGACGAAAAGCTCACCGGCTCGCTTGCCGTGGGTGTGGGCTTTTCCTCGGCCGATGGCGTGGTCGGCACCTTTGTTGTCGAAGAGCGCAACTTCCTGGGCCGCGGCCAGGAGGTGAAGGTCGAGGTGACGCTGGCCGGCGAACGGCAGGCGGTGCAGTTCTCGTTCTTCGAGCCGGCGCTGCTCGACCGCGATCTGGGCGCAGGCTTTGACATCTTCTACCGCGAAACCGACCGCAGCGACGAATCCTCGTTCGATGAGACCAATGTCGGCTTCCAGCCGCGGGTCGAATTCCCGGTCAGCCAGTTCGGACGCTTGGAGCTGCGCTACCGCATCAGCCAGGACGAAATCCGCCCGATCATCCGCGATCCGGCCAGCATCCAGCAGACCTCGGCCTTCATCAATGACGAGGCGGGCGAGCGACTGACCTCCTCGATCGGCTACACCTATGTCTATGATCTGCGCGACGACGTCTTCCAGACCCGCAGCGGCTATCTCTTCTCGATCGCCCAGGACATCGCCGGGCTGGGCGGCGATGCGCAATATCTGCGCAGCATTGCCAGCGCCAAGGCCTGGACCAACTTCTTTGACGGCGATGTCGTGGCCTCGGCCGAGATCGAGGGCGGCGCCATCGTCAGCTTCGGCGACAACACCACCGTGACCGAACGCTTCTTTCTGGGCGGCGACACGTTCCGCGGCTTTGCCTTTGGCGGGTTCGGCCCGCTCGACAGCTCGTTCTTTCCGCCTGGGCCAAACGGCGAGATCCGGCGCGCGAACGATTTTCTGGGCGGCAATTACTATGCCGTGGCCCGGTTCCAGGTCAGCTTCCCGGTGGGCCTGCCAGAGGAATACGGCGTGTTTGCCGGGGTCTTTGCCGATGTCGGCAGCTTGTGGAGCCTCGACAACACCACCGTCGTGCAGAACGGAACCACCTTCACGGTCGACGATTCGGCCAATCTGCGGGCCTCGGTGGGGCTGAGCCTTTTCTGGGACTCAACCTTCGGGCCGATCCGCATCAACTTTGCCTATCCGATCCTGACCGAAACCGGCGACGACCGCGAATTCTTCCGCTTCACCGCCGGCACACGCTTCTGAGCCGGCGGATGGCGCTGCGGGCTCTCGCCGGGCTCGTCTTTGCGCTGATGGGCTCTCTGGCAGCGCCGGCCGGCGCCCAGGATGCCGATGCGCTGCCCATCATCATCGTCTATCAGGACCAGCTCTTTGAGGAATCGCTGGCGGGGCAGGCCCTGCGGCGCGAGGAACAGGCCACCGCCGAGCGTCTGGTGCAGGAGCGTCGCGCCATCGAGCAGGCCCTGGTCGAGGAAGAGCGTGCCCTGGCCGAACAGCGAAAATCCCTCAGCCGCGAGGAATTCGCGCCCCTGGCCGAAGCCTTCGACAAACGGGTTCGGGCCGCGCGCGAGGCGCAGGAGGAAAAGGCCGTCGCGCTGCAGCGCAGTTTTGAGACCAACCGAAAGCGGTTCCTCGACAATCTGCGCCCGGTGCTGAGCGAGGTGATGCGGCGATTCGGTGCCAGCGTGATGATGGAGGGGCGCAGCGTCGTGCTGGCCGACCCCAGTCTCGATGTCACCGGCGATGTGATCGTGCTGATGGATGAGCTCTACCGGCAGGCCAATCCCACGCCCGAAGCCAACCCCACCCCTCAGTCAAACCCCCCGCTCGACCCCGGGCCGCAACCGCCCGATCCGCAACTCGATCTGCCCCCCGATCCACCCCCCGATCCGCCCCCCGATCCACCCGAAGCGCAGGCGGACCAAGACCCCGGTCAACGCAGCCCTTGACGCCACGCGCCGCCTTGGCCAAACCGGCGCGACGGCGACACGCTGGGGTGGTGAGATGACGGCTGAGGACACGGGCGAACCGGATCAGGAGACCGACGCGACAGGTTCCGCGCCGGAACCCGCACCAGAACCCGCACTAGAACCCGCACCAGAGAACGCGGCGGGGCGTGCGGATCTTGAGCGGATCATGGAGATGATCCCGCACCGCTATCCCTTCCTGATGATCGATGCGGTCGAAAATATCCGCCTGGGCGAAAGCGCGGTGGGCATCAAGAATGTCACCATCAACGAGCCGCATTTTCAGGGGCATTTCCCGGTCAAACCGGTGATGCCCGGCGTGCTCTTGATCGAGGCGATGGCCCAGACCTCGGCGGTGCTGGTGGTCGACACGCTGGGCGTCGCCGGCCAGGGCCTGCTGGTCTATTTCATGACGCTCGACAAGGCGCGGTTTCGCAAAACCGTGGTGCCCGGCGACCGGGTCGAACTGCATGTGAAGATCCTGCGCGGCCGCGGCAAGATCTGGAAGTTTTGGGGCGAGGCCAAGGTCGATGGCGCCGTGGTGGCCGAGGCGGAATATGCCGCCATGATCATCACCCCCGAAGACGCGCGCGAAAAGGGCTGACCATGGCCAAACCGGCGCAGATCCATCCCACCGCCATCATTGCCGCCGAGGCCGAGATCGGCCCGGGCTGCCAGATCGGGCCCTATTGCGTGCTGGGCGCGGGCGTCCGGCTGGCCGAAGGGGTCGAGCTCAAGGCCCATGTGGTGATCGACGGGCTCACCGAAATCGGCGCCGGCACCATTGTGTGGCCCTTCGCCTCGCTCGGCCAGCAGCCGCAGGATCTGAAATATCGCGGCGAGCCCACGCGGCTGGTGATCGGCGCCCGCAACATGATCCGCGAGCATGTGACCATGAGCACGGGCACCGCACAGGGCGGCGGCGTCACCCGCATCGGCGATGGCGGGCTTTTCATGGTGGGCGTGCATGTGGCGCATGATTGCACGCTCGGCGACGGGGTGATCCTGGCCAACAACGCCACGCTGGGCGGCCATGTCCAGCTGGGCGATCATGTCGTTATGGGCGGGCTGTCGGCGGTGCATCAGTTCTGCCGCATCGGCCAGGGCGCCATGGTCGGCGGCGTGTCGGGCGTGGAGAAAGACGTCATCCCCTTCGGCATGGCTTTTGGCGACCGGGCGCAGCTGCAGGGGCTCAATCTGGTCGGGCTGAAGCGGCGCGGGGTCAGCCGCGAGGACATTCACACCCTGCGCGGCGCCTATCGCGAGATCTTTGCCACAGACGGGCAGCTTGCCGAACGGGCCCGCAGCGCCGGCCAGGCGCATCCCGACAATGCCATGGTTGCGCTCGTCGTCGAGTTCATCCTGTCCGACAGCAGCCGCTCCTTCTGCACACCGGTCGGATAGGCGATCGGCATGCGCGGCGCGTTGGGCATCATTGCCGGCTCGGGCGATCTGCCGCGGCTGATCGCGCAAACCTGTGTCGACCGTGAAAAGCCGCATCTGGTGGTGGGCTTTCAGGGCGTCGATGCCGGCGACTGGCTCACCGCCCATCCCCACACCCGGCCGCCCTTTGAAAAACCGGGCCGGCTTTTTGCCGCGCTGCGCAAGGCCGGCTGCGACCGGGTCACCTTTGCCGGCGGCATGCGGCGGCCCCAGCTCGACCCGCTGCGCTTCGATCTCACCGCCCTGCGCCTGGCGCCGCGGGTCCTGCCGATGCTGCGGCATGGCGATGATGCCACCCTGCGCGGGCTGGCCTCGGTCTTTGAGGCCGAGGGCTTTGCCGTCGTCCCACCCCATGACGAGCTGGAGGAGCTGCTGGCGCGCGAGGGCGTGCTGGGCCAGGTCGCGCCAAGCGAGGCCGACCGCGCCGACGCCGCCCGTGCGGCCGAGCTCGCGCTGGGCATCGGCGTGCTCGATGCAGGCCAGGCGGCGGTGGTCGCGCAAGGGCTCTGCCTGGGTCTGGAATCGCTCGCCGGCACCGATGCGCTGCTCGATTTCGTCGCCCAAACCGGGGCGGCGCTGCGCCCCGATCCCAAGGCTGGGCGCGGCGTGCTGGCCAAAATGCCCAAGCCCGGCCAGGATTGGCGGCTCGACCTGCCCGCCATCGGGCCGGAAACGGTGCGCCGCGCCGCACAGGCGGGTCTGGCCGGCATCGCCATCGCACCGGGCGGCGTGCTGATCCTAGGGCTCAAGGAAACCATCGCCGAGGCCGATGCGGCGGGGCTGTTCCTTTGGGGCCGCCCGCATCCGTGACCGATCCTCCGGGCAGCGGGCCGAGACCCCAGCCGCTGGGCGCCGCGCGGCCGGCCGGCGCGGGGCCACGGCTCTTTCTGGTCGCGGGCGAGCTTTCCGGCGACCGGCTGGGCGCTGCATTGATGGAAGGTTTGCGCAGCCGTGCGACCGGCGCCTCCTTTGTCGGGCTGGGCGGCCCGCTGATGCAAAAACACGGGCTCGACCCGCTGTTCGACATCTCCCAGATCGCCGTGATGGGCCTTGTCGAGGTGCTGCCGCGGCTGCGCACGCTGCTGCGCCGGATCGATGAGACCGCACAGGCGGCAATCGCGGCGCAGCCCGACGCGCTGGTCACCATCGACAGCCCCGATTTCGGCCTGCGCGTGGCCGCAAAGCTTCGTGCCGCCCATCCGAGCATCCCGATCATCCATTATGTCGCGCCCTCGGTCTGGGCCTGGCGGCCCGGGCGGGCGCGGCGCATGGCCCGGCATGTCGACCATGTGCTCGCCCTTTTGCCATTCGAGCCGCCCTATATGACCGCCGCCGGCATGGGCTGCGATTTTGTCGGCCATCCCGCCGCGACGCTTGCGCCGCCCGACGGGGCGGTCTGCGCGGCGTTCCGCGCCGAGCTTGGCCTGGGCGCGCGCAACAATCCGGTGATTGGGCCCGATAACGGGCCACCGAACAGGCCGCAGGACGCGCCGCAGGACGCACCAAAGAACGGGCCAGAGGGCGACCCGGCGGATGGGCCGCTTCTTTGCGTCCTGCCCGGCAGCCGGCGCGGCGAGGTCGCCCGCCACATGCCGCTTTTCGCCGCCGCCCTGGCCCGGCTCGCCCCGCGTTTTCCCGGGCTTCGCGCGGTGCTGCCGGCCGCGGCCTTCGTGGCCGACCAGGTGGCCG
>JBCDDO010000020.1:0-13548 GCA_039180245.1 Pseudomonadota bacterium
ATAGCCCGGCAGGCTGCCGATATGCATGGGCGTGGAGTCGCTCTCGCAGAGCGTGTTGTATTCAGTGTCGAAAAGCCCCGCGCCCAGATCCTGGCTTTCGCGGATGATCGAGGAATAGCTCATGCGGTAAAGCACATTGCCCATCTGCTCGGCGATGGAATGCAGCGCCCCGCCGATGACCTGCAGCGTGATCGGATCGAGTTCCTTGGTCATGTCCTCTCCTCCTCTCACGCCCTGGCCACGCGGATGTCGCCATGGCCCAGCACCGCGGCGGCATAACCCGGCGGCACCAGCGTGGTTGAGTTGTGCTGAATGATGATGGCAGGGCCGGTGATGCTGTCGCCTGCCAGAAGCTTCATGCGGTCATAGCGCGGGGTGTCGTGTTCCAACCCGTCATCGAACACGGTGCTGCGCGCATACATCAGCGCAACCTCGGGGTTGGCGCGGCCGCCGGTGGCGAGATCCTCAAGGCGGAGCTGGTCGACCGAGGCAAAGGCCACCACGCGCAGCGTCACCGCTTCGGTCACCTGATCGCGGAAGGCATGGCCGTATTGCTGCTTGTGGACATCAAAGAAGCTGTCGATGACCGCCTGCACATTGTCCGGCCCCAGCGGGGCCTCGGGCATCTCGGCGCGCAGCTCAAAGCCCTGTCCGAGATAGCGGCATTCCATGATCTTGGCAAAGCGCCGCGCTTCCTTGGGAATGCGGTCGGCCTCAAGCTGGGCATCGGCCTCGGCGGTCAGCTCATCAGCCACGGCATTGATGCGCGCGAAGCTCTCTTCATCGGCGGTGTTGAGCTGGGCGACGACCGATCGGGTGTATTCATATTGCAGATCGGTCACCAAAAGGCCCATTGCCGCGGTGATCCCGGGCTGCAGCGGCGAGATCACGTCTTTCGCGCCGATCATTTCCGAGAGCGCAATGGAATGCAGCGGCCCGGCGCCGCCAAAACCCATCAGCGTGAAGCTGCGCGGATCGATCCCCTTGGCAACCGAATTGGCGTTGATCGCCAGCGCCATATTGTTGTTGATGATCTTCAGGATCCCAAGCGCTGCATCGCGCACCGACATCCCCAAGGGCTCGGCGATATGGGTGGCGATGGCCTTTTCGGCCAGCCCCGCATCGATGGTCAGATCCCCGCCCAGGAACTGCTCGGCATCGAGCCGGCCCAACGCCACCTGCGCATCGGTCACCGTGGGCTCGGTCCCGCCCTTGCCATAACAGGCCGGGCCCGGATCGGCGCCGGCCGAGCGCGGCCCGACGCGAAAGGCGCCGCCGCTGTCGATAAAGGCAATCGAGCCGCCGCCCGCGCCGATCGCATCGATGTCGATCATCGGGACCAGCACCGGCAGGCTTGCAACCTCGGTGTCGCGGGGGTTCTTGATGCGCAGCTCGCCATCCTGGATCACCGAGATATCGGCCGAGGTGCCGCCGATATCGATGGTGATCACATTGCCGGTGTCGCAATGCCCGCCCGTCCAACGCCCGCCGATCACCCCGCCCGCGGGGCCCGACAGCAACAGCCCGATCGGCCGCTCGGAGGAGTTTTCGACCGTCGAAATGCCGCCATTCGACTGCATGATCCGCACCGTGGCCTCGACCCCGTTCTCGCGCAGCCGGTTTTCCAGATTGCGCATATAGCGGGCGACCTTGGGGCCGATATAGGCGTTCATCGCCGTGGAGCTGAAGCGCTCATATTCGCGGATGACGTTCACCACCTCGGAGGAGGCGCAGATGAAGGCATCGGGCATCGCCTCGGCCACGATCTCCTTGGCGCGCATCTCATGGGCGTCGTTCAGAAACGAAAACAGAAACCCGATGATCACCGCATCGAGCCCGCGCTTGGCAAACAGCTCGGCCGCTGCGCGCACCTCATCCTCATCGAGCGGCACTTCGATGCTGCCCGCCGGCGGGGCCAGACGCTCGGTGATCGGGATGCGGTTGCGCCGCTTGACCAGCGGTTTCGACTGCCAGGGCACATCGAATTGCAGCGAAAAATTGTGCGGCCGCTTGTGGCGTGCCATGTGCAAAATGTCGCGAAAGCCACGCGTGGTCAGCATGCCGACCTCAGCGCCGTTGCGCTCGATGACCATATTCGTAGCGACGGTCGTTCCATGAAACAGCATGTCGATCTCACCCGGCTGCACACCTGCCAGCCGGCAGACCTGCAGCACCCCGTGAACCACCCCTTCGGACTGGTCATGCGGGGTCGAGGGAACCTTGGTGACGACCACCTGCTGGCCATCGGTGCCTGCGCGGGTTCGTTCCAGAACGATGTCCGTGAACGTCCCGCCCACATCGACCCCGACACGTATCATGGCCGCTTCCTTTCTTCTGTGTTCGTCAAAATCCGTCGCCGCGGATCACGCTTTCCGCGCCGAGGCCCGCGCCAAGCAACGCTTCGTCCTGTCCGCCCGTCGCAGAGAGAAGAAAGCTTGTGGGACGTCCCATCGCGTCGCGCCCATTGGGGATCGCCAGACCGGGCAGGTTGAAGTAGTTGCCCATCATCGTGTTGCGCAGCGATTTGAGGTTCATGGCATGGAAGACGCTGTCATCGGCCTCCAGCGGCGCAATCTCGGGCGCGGTATGCGGCGCCGTCGGAAAGGCCAGGAATGAGGTGCCAAGCTCATCTTGCAGCGCCGCGATCGCCTGCCTGCGGCTTTGTTGGATGGTCAGTATGTCGGCCGCCGACATGCGGCTGCCAGGCTCGATCCGCGCCGCGACACGCCGGTCGATGCGGTCCCGGTCCGGCCCGTCCATCACGGCGCGATGGGTGACATAGGCCTCGGCGGCGGTGATGGTGCCGAGCTTGCCCATCTGGTCGAACGCCTTGGCAAAGGCGGGCAGGGGGCGTCGCGTGATGGTCGCGCCGGCCTGGGCCAAACGGTTGAGCGAGGCGTCGAAATTCTCAGCCACCGCCGGGTCGAGATCGTCCAACACCAGCGTCTCGGGCACGATGATCGACATCCCGGCCACAGGGCGGCGGCGGACGGATGGGACGGGAACGCCGCGAAACACAGCGTCGACCAGCACGCAATCCAGCACCGAACGGGCCAGCGGGCCGACCGTGTCGAGCGTGGGCGAAAGGTCGAAAACGCCCTGTTTTTCAATCCGCCCCTCGGAGGATTTGTACCCGACCACGCCGTTGAAGGCGGCCGGCACGCGGACCGAACCACCAGTGTCGGTGCCCACGGTAACCGGCGCCAGCCCGGCGGCCACCGCCACGCCTGAGCCCGAAGAGGAGCCGCCCGGCGCACATGGGATCGCCGCATGCGGATTGATGGGCGTTCCGTAATGCGGGTTCAGCCCGATCCCGGAATAGGCAAACTCGGTCAGGTTGAGCTTGCCCAGGCTGATCATGCCGGCCATTGCCGCGCGCGAAACCACGGTGGCATCGCGCGCCTTTGGGTGTGCGTTGCGCAAAACCTCCGATCCGGCGGTTGTGGTCTCGCCGGCCATATCGATCAGGTCTTTCCAGGCAATCGGCACGCCGTCGAGCGCCGAGAGCGGCCGGCCCGCTGCGAGCCGGTCCCATGCGGCCTTGGCCTCGCGCAGCGCACGTTCGCGGGTCACCGCCAGAAAGACCGGCGAGGTCTGGGCCGCGATGCGCTCCAAAAGATGGCCTGTAAGAGCCACCGGATCGGCCCGCCCCGAAGCCATCGCAGCGCCGATCGCCCAGGCCGAGCGTTCGGCAAGCAATTCGGGCGAGATGCGCTCAGGCATCGGCCGGCACCACAGTTGCGCGCTCGGGCCGCCAGCGCATTTCGACCGCACTGCCCGGTGCCAGCGCACGCCCTGCGAGCCTGTCGCGATGCGTTTCAAGCCGCACCGTCAGCGCGTCGTCCAGGGCCACGTTCACATAGACGATCTGACCAACCGGATCGAGGGCCGAGACCACACCCTGAACCTTGTCCAGACCCTCGCCCTGGCCCACGCCGGCCGGTTCGATCTCCACATATTCCGACGGCACAACGACCAGGGCGGGCGTTCCCGATTGCGTGGCGGCAAACCCTGGCACGCCCGACAAATGCCCGAACCGGGTGTTGACAACGGCCCGCTCGGGCCCGGTTTGGGCAAGCGTGCCTTCGATGATTTTGTTGCGCCCGATGAACCGGGCGACGAAAGCGGAGCGGGGCCGGGTGTAAAGCTCAAAGGGTTCGGCGATCTGCTCGACCCGCCCGGCATTCATCACCACAACCCGGTCGCCCATGCCCAGCGCTTCGGATTGCGCATGGGTGACAAAGACGAAGGTGATGTTGAGATCACGCTGCAGGATCTTCAGCTCTTCCTGGATGGTCTTGCGCAGATTGGCATCGAGCGCGCCCAGGGGTTCGTCCAGCAGCAGGATCTCCGGCTCGGTCACCAGACCGCGGGCCAGTGCCAGCCGCTGTTTCTGGCCGCCCGACAGGCCGCTTTCGCGCGCGTCGGCCACATCGCCCAGTTGCAGCTTGTCGATGATTGCATCAACCCGCTTTTTGACCTCGGCGCGCGACAGGCCGCGCACCTCCAGCCCAAAGGCAATGTTCCGGCGCACCGTCATATGCGGGAAGATCGCGTAGTTCTGGAAAATCGTGGCGGTCGGGCGTTTTTCCGTCGGCATATGGGTGACGTTCTGGCCGCGGATCAAGAGATCGCCCGCGGTGATGTCTTCCAGCCCTGCGATCATGCGCAGCGTGGTGGTCTTGCCGCAGCCCGACGGCCCGACAAACGAGATGAATTCGCCTCGCTGAACCTGCAAATCGAAGCCTTCCACCGCGACGGTGCCGCCGGGATAGACTTTGCGCAGCGAGACAAGCTCCAGGTCGTGCACAGACATGCAGGCACCCATTCAAGCGGCAAGACACGGGCCGGGGGCGCCGCAGCGCCCCCAAGAAACGGACAGGGTCCGAAGCGCGATCAGGCGCTCAGGAACTCGTCCCATTTGGCGATGAGATGGTCGTACTCATCGGGCCACTGGTGCCAGTATTTGATGTGGCTTGCGCGCTCGACCAGGCTGCCGCCATCGCGCAGATCGCCTTCATTGATGCCACGCTCGGCGGCACCGACCCAGGGCTGGCCCTCATACCAGAAGGCGTATTTCTCGGCCGGCATCACATCCTTGATGTTGGTGGTCGGCGAGTAATAGCCCTGCTCGGACACGGTGATCGCCGGCGGGCCCGACAGCCAGTAATCGGCATAGGCGGTGACCGCCTCTTCATTGGGCGAGGATGCGATCTGGCTGATGCCGATCGACCAGGCACGGTAGCCTTCTTTCGGCACCGCATAAGAGCATTGGATGCCCTGGGCCTTCACCGCCATCACCGCCGGCTGCCAAGCATCGGCCAGGATCATCTCGCCCGAAGCCAACAGGTTCACCAGCTCGCCGAAATCGCCCCACAGCGCGCGGAACTGTCCGTCTTTCTTCTTGGCAACCAGGAACTTGGCGGCCTCGTCGATTTCCTCAATCGTCGGGTTGCCGGGGTTGACGTTTTCCAGCATGCCCATCGAGGTCATGGCCAGCACTGCCTGGCCAAAGGCGATCAGCGGATCGACGTTCAGACCGGTCTTGCCCTTGAACTTCTCATCGAAGATCGCGGTCCAGGTGTTGGCCTCTTCGGCCGAGACGAGGTCGGGGCGGTAGCCGATCGAATCGAAATTGTAGACCGTGGGCACCATCCACAGCATGGTCTTGGCCTCATCGGCCCAGATCTGACCGGAGATCTGCGCGCGCGCATCCATCCGCTCATCGGCATCGGTGAAGGTGGGCCGGATGTTGGCCCAGTTCGACAGCGACGCGGTCGGGATCGGCTTGATCGTGTTGGTGATCGTCATCGCCGGCAGCCGCTCGCCGATCGTTTCCCAGCAATCATAGGCGGTCGAGCCCGACAGAAGCTCGGTTTGGGTGTTGGGATAGATGTCGGCCTTGCCCGACACCCCGCCCACGCCCGAGGCGGCTTTAAAGTCGTTCAGGATCCGCTCCTGCACCGTGACCGACAGGCCCACTGTGCGCAGCTCCTGATCGGCCAGATGACCCGCAGCGCGCAGCATGCCGGGATGCATGAGCATGGCCGCACCGCCGAAGGCTGCGGATCCTTGCAGGAAGCCGCGCCGGGTTGGGTGGAGGAAGTGTCTCTTCATGGTTTTGTCTCCCTGTAAACCATTTACATGTTCA
Organism: Pseudomonadota bacterium; assembly: GCA_039180245.1. Lineage (GTDB taxonomy): Bacteria > Pseudomonadota > Alphaproteobacteria > Rhodobacterales > Rhodobacteraceae > J013. The sequence goes on from JBCDDO010000020.1 coordinate 6,152, forward strand.
GTATTGGGCTAGTAGCGGCCCACGACAAGCCCGCCATCGACGGTCACCACCTGCCCGGTCATGTACCGCGCGCCATGCGAGCACAGAAAAACGATCACATCGGCGATGTCATCGGCTTCGCCGACACGGCCCATGGGGATGTATTCGGCTGCCTTTTCAAGCCCTTCCGGGCCGACGCTGTGAACCGACGAGAGAGCCTGTGCGGTGCGAATGAAGCCCGGCGAGACGCCGTTCACCCGGATGCCGGAGCGTGCCAGTTCCACGCCCAGGCCGCGCACCAGCCCGACCACGCCGGATTTTGCGGCCGAGTAATGGGCATGCTCGTCCCAGCCGTAATTCGTGCCCATGATCGACGAAAGGCAGACGACGGCGCCGGCGCCGGCGGTTTTCATCTGCGCCACTGCGGGCCGGATCACCCGGATCATGCCCTTCAGGTCAATCTCGAACGTGTGGTCCCATTTGTCGTCGGTAAGCTCGGTCAGCGGCACCTTATGGGCGATCCCGGCATTGCAGATCAGCGCGTCGAGCGGCCCATGCGCGGCATGCACCGCGGCAAGCACCGATTCCGCCGCCTCGGTCGAAGTGACATCGAGCGGATGGAACTCCGCCGTACCGCCGCCTGCGGCGATGGCATCGGCCACCGCCTTGCCCTCATCCTCCAGCACATCCGTGACCACCACCCGATAACCCGCGGCCGAAAAGGCATGGGCCGTGGCGCGGCCTATGCCGATGCCCGCCCCGGTGATCAGAACCGTTTTCATCCACTCCTCCTGGCGACGCGTGCGCCATTGTACCCCGTCATGCGATCTCCTCCTGTATGCCGCTGCCCTTCGCCCGCTGGGCCCGCCGCACCGAAAGCCCCATCAGCACGCCGTAGACGGTAAGGAGCGCAAAGGAAAAAAGCGTGGTCAGCACCCCAAAGGCAAACAGGTTGGGGTGGATCTCGACCGCGAAGGTCCCATAGATCGCAATCGGCATGGTGACATCCGATCCGCCAGTGAAAAGCGTGCGCGGAAACTCGTCATAGCTCAGCGTGAAGGCAAAGAGCATGGCCGAGAGCACGCCCGGAAAGATCATCGGGAATGTCACCTTGCGGAAGGTTCGCGCCGGGGTGACGCCCAGCGCCCAGGACGCCTCCTCGACCGATTTGTCGAACCGGTTGAAGATCGCCAGCATCACCAGAAAGCAGAAGGGGAAGGTATAGACGACATGCAGCACAAAGGCCGTGCCCCACCAGGTGCGGTCGATGCCCAGATTGTTCGCCACCAATGCCATGCCGAGACCCAACAGCACCCCGGGCACGATCATGCCCAGCACCACCAGGTAAAAGACGATGCCCGAGCCGCGGAAGCGCTCGCGGAAGGCCTGGGCGGTCAGGGTGCCCAGAATGGTCGAAACCACCATGGTGGCAAAGGCCAGCGTCAGCGAGCGGGTCAGCGCCTCGCCGATGGGCAGCGGCGCGATGCGCGAAGGCGGGGCAAAGCCCAGAACATGGCTGTACCAAAAGCTCGACCATTCGATGATGGGAAATTGCGGCCCGCCCTCCGGCCCCTGCTGAAAGCTCAGCACCGCCATCACCAGGAAAGGCCCGTAGAGGAAGAAGACGAAGAGCCCGGTGTAAACCGCCAGACCGCCGCGAAGGACCCTGAGGTGATGCATCTCAGAGCTCCCGCCGGATGTTGACGATGCGCAAGAGCGCTGTGACCACAATGGCCATCACCACCGTGAGCACCACGCCGACCACCGCTGCAAAGGCCCATTTGAGCGAGCCCACCTGCGTGACGATGATATTGCCCAGAAGGTTTACCTTGCGCCCCGACAGGGCCGAGGCGGTGGCAAACTCGCCCAGCACCATGACGCTGACGAAAATCGCACCGACGACCACGCCTGGCAGGCTGAGCGGAAAGATGATGCGGCGGAAGATCGTCCAGGCCGAGGCGCCCAGATCGCGCGCCGCCTCGATCAGGCTCGCATCGATGCGGCTGAGCATGAAGGCGATGGGCCCGACCATAAAGACCACATAGATCTGCACCATGCCGATGATCACGGAAAGCTCCGTGAAGAGCAGAACTTCGATCGGCTCGCTGATAAAGCCCACCCGCTCCAGCACGATGTTGATCGCCCCTTCCTTGCCCAGCATCGGCCGCCAGGCCAGCACCCGGATCAGAAAGGAGGTCCAGAACGGGATCACACAGACCACCAGCAGCACGGTCTGCACGGTTTTGTTGCGCAGGAACTGCCCGATGAAAAGCGCGGTCGGATAGCCGATCAGAAAGGTGATCGCCAAAACCGTCAGCCACAGCCGCAACGTGCGCAGCAGCGCCCCGAAATAGGTCTCGGAGGCGAAAAACGTCTCCCAACTCTTCGTCGTCAGATCCGAGGAGATGGCAAAGGTCGTCTGGGTCCAGAAGCTGACATAGACCATCATCGCCAGCGGCAGGACCAGAAAGAGCAGCATCCAGACAATGCCGGGCACCAGCAGCAGCATATGCTTGTTGCGCGCCAGAAACCCTTCGCCCTGTCGCGGGGCCGCCTGCAGCGCTTGGGATTGCGTTTCGGCCACCATCACGCCGCCCCCCGCGCTTCAACCTGAGAGGCCAGCCGCCCGCTGGCACCAAACAGCAGTGCCGCCTCGACCGGCCAGTGCAACACCTGCGGCTCGCCCTTGGTGAAGTTAAGCGGATCTGCAGTGCTCAGATGACGCTCGACCTCCACCATGCCGCCATCGGGCCGCTCAAAGAAATAGAGCACACGGCTGCCCAGAAACTCCGAAGCGATAAAGCGCACCGGCAGGGCAGGGCGACCGGACGGCACCGCGCCCGGCGCAGACATCTCCACCGCGTCATACCGGATCGCATAGAACGACACCTCGGCCGCGCCCGGTGGCAGGGGCAATGCCGCATCGCCGGTGACGAAGCTCTCCTCCTGGCTGCGCCCGCCAAAGATGTTGTAGGCGTTCACAAAGCGCGCGACCTGCGCGGTTGCCGGGGCGTTGTAGACCGTGTCCGGCGGGTCGATCTGCAAAAGCTGGCCTTCATTGAGCACGATCATCCGATCGCCCATGGCCAGCGCTTCGCTCTCATTGCCGGTCACATGCAGAAAGGTCACCCCCAGCGTCTCGCGGATGCGGCGCAACTCGACGGTCATGCGCTCGCGCAAATTGGCATCGAGCGCGCCCAGCGGCTCATCCAGCAGACAGACCGGAGGCTCGGTGATCAGGGTGCGGGCCAGCGAGACGCGCTGCTTTTGTCCGCCAGAGATCTGGCCGACCATCCGCTCGCCCAGCCCGGTCAGGCCAACCAGGTCCAACATCGCGCCGACACGCTGCGCAAGTGCGGCCGGATCGGTGACCGGATCGACCAGCCGGTTGGCCAAGCCAAACCCGATATTCTGCGCCACGGTCATGTGCGGGAACAGCGCGTAGTTCTGCTGGACAAATCCGAGCCCGCGCAGATGGGTCGACCGGCGCGTGATGTCCTGACCATTGAGCAGAACCCGGCCGCTATCGGCCGCATCAAGCCCCGCAACAAGCCGCAACAGCGTCGATTTTCCGGACCCCGACGGGCCGAGCAGTGTCAGGTATTCGTCGTTTTCGATTGTGAGCGACACATCCACGATGGCGGGTTTTCCGTCGAAAGATTTCGACAGACCCTGAAGCTCCATCATCAGGTGTCCCCCTTACATCTCGCCCAACCCGGCAGGTCGTTCCGCATCAGGAAGTCTGGCTCATCGTGCGCAAAAGTCAAAAGGTTTGGCGGCGGGGGTGGGGTTGCACAGCATGATATCAGAATCTGATTGCACATCTGGCCGGTATGCCGCATTTTTTCGCAAATGCAGGACGCGCACCGTCTACGAAGTACATTTCCACTGGGCCCGCCCCAGCGATGGAGCCGCACAGTATGGATGATGGCGCCCGTGTGAACGACCTGCGCACAAAAGCCATGGTCTCGCGTCCCGCGCCCCGCTACGCCGCCATTCAGGACGTGCTTGAGCGCGCCGTTTCGGCCGGGCGGCTGCTGCCGGGAACGGTGCTCAGCGAGGGCTCGGTTGCGCGGCTTTTCGGCACCAGCAGAACCCCGGTGCGCATGGCCTTGGTCGAGCTGGCTGCGCGCGGCGTGCTGGGGCGGTTCGAAGGGCGCGGCTTTGTGGTGCTGGGCCGCGATCCGCGGGACGGACCCGGCCCGGGCCCGATCGTGCCGCGCCGCGTCCAACTCAGCCGGTCGGCGCTGGGTCTTCCGGCCGAACCGCCCAGCGCGCCGCAGCCGGGAAGTGCTGAGCGCATCGCCGAAGAGTTTGAGCGGGTGGTCGCGCTCGCGCTGCCCTTCGGGCGCTACCGGATCAACGAACAGGCGGCCGCCGATCATTTTGCAGTCAGCCGCACGGTGGTGCGTGAACTCCTCACCCGGTTTCAGGATCGCGGCCTGGTGCGCAAGGATCTACGGTCGCATTGGGTGTTCGGGCCGCTGACTGCCCGGGACGTGGCGCATTTCTTTGCCATTCGGGGGCGGTTGGAGCCCCTGGCCCTTGCCGAGAGCGCACCACAGATCGGTGCCGCCGATCTGGCGGGCTTTCGCGACCGGCTCGACAGCGTGTTGAGCGCCGGGGTGGCCCAGCCCGATTCCGAGACGCTGAGCGGATTGGAGCAGGATCTGCACAACCGCATGCTGGCCCGCTCGCCCAACCGGTATCTGCTGCGGATGATCCATCAAAGCCAGGTTGCGCTGACGGTGAACCGGGTGTTTTCAACTTTTGCCCGGCTCAACAGGTTCGATCTTGCGCTGCGCGAGCATGCGATCGTGCTGGAGTTTGTGATGCGCGGTGCCTATGACGCCGCCGGCCGCGCGCTCGAAGAGCATCTGGCGCTCTCCGCGACACGCACCCAACACCGCCTCAAGGCAATCTCGGTTTTCCCCGAACCGGATCTGCCAGGCTATCTGATGCCGCAAAAGCGCTGATCGGATCAGAGGCAGCCGCTCCGGATATCCCGGCCCGCCACTCCGCCGCCGACCCGGCGGGCGGTGCTCAGCGACCCAGGGCCCAATCCCAGCCGCGCACCAGGTAGTTGTGCTCGATCATAACAGTGTCCCAAACCGTGACACGGGCCATGCGCTCGGCATATCCGCCGCCCTCGCGCCGTGCGCCGGCCGTGAAGATCACCCGGCCTTCCGGGTCGCGGATATCCTCAGCCGCCGGCGCGCCGTCATACCAAAACGCCCATTCGGCGGGGCTGAGCTTGTCGCGCACGGCATCGGGGTTGGCCATGTATGCGCCGGCCCGGGCCATCAACGCCCCGGCCTCGCCGTCGAGCCACCAGTTGAAATAGTCGTACGCCGCATCCAGCGCCCAGCCGCTCAGATGTTGGGACAGGGCCAGCCCACCGAACCACCCGCGATAGCCCTCGCGTGGGGTGGTCATTTCCACCGGCACGCCCTCGCCGCGCAGGCGGGTCACCCCGGACCACCAAAGCGACCCGATGGCCGGGCCGCCATCGCGCAGCGCCGCGATCGCCTCAGCTTCGTCGGTCCAAAAACAGCGAAAATGCCCCGACCGGCGCAGCACGTGCAGCCGGTCGACCAGCGCGTCGATTTCCTCAAGCTCAAGATCGCCGGGATCCTCGGGAAGAAGCTGCCCGCGCGCGCGCAGCGCCAGCACCATGTCGAGGCTGCCAATCGCCGCGTCGGCCTGCAGCACCACGCGGCCGGCCCAGGCCGGGTCGAGCAACGCCGCCCAGCTCGTCACCTCGGCCGCATCTGCCCCGATCACCGCGAAGCTGTCGGCATTGTGCACGGTCGGCAGCATCGAGATATGGGCCGAGGGGGTATCGCCCAGGCTGCCGTCGAGTTGAACAAAGAGCCGCCGTGAGGGGTCGCCGCCCCGTGCGCGCGGCAAGTCGGGCGTCAAACGGCCGGTTTTGGGCAGTGCGTTGATGGCGTCCCAGCGCGCGATCCGCGCGGTTTCGATCGGTTGGATCGATCCGGTGGGCCAGATCAGGTCGATGTCATGGAACCATTGATCATAGACATCAAAGCTGGTCGGGGCGAGCGCCCCGCGCCGTTGCGCCTCGGTTCCATCCAGGGTGATGAAGTCGAACCCGCGGCCAAGGCCCGCCCGAGCCGCTTCCTTGATCGCCGGGATCTGGGTCACCGAGGTGCCCAGAACCCGAAGCGGCACACGGCTGGCATGCACCGCCGGGCTGGACGGCGCCGCGGCCGGCGCGCGCCCCGCGATCCGCGCCAGATCAGCCAAGCGCCGCCCGGATCTGGTCCATCATGCCGCCCATCGCTTTGCGGGCCGCCAGGGCCTGGTCCATGTCGACCTCGACGAACTTCACCGGCATATGCGGCTGAAGCTGGCCGATCAGGTCCATATCGGCCGAGATCACGGTGCCAATCATGAAATAGCCGCCCCCCGACACCGCATCGCGGTGGAGCACGATCGGTTCGGTTCCGCCCGGCACCTGCACCGAGCCGTAAGGATAGCAGCCATCGACGATATTGGAGGGATCAGAGCCCGCGCCGAAGGGCTGTTCACGGTCCACAAACTCCAGCGGCTTGCCGCCGCGAAAGCGGTATCCCATGCGGTCAGCCTCGGGTGCGACCTTCCATTCATCGGCAAAGAAGTTCTTTTGGGCCGCCGCGGTGATCCGGTGCCAGTAAAGCCCGGGCAGAATGCGCAACTCGGTCGGGCTGCCAAGCGGGCGGCGCATTTCAGGGGCGAGGGTGGCGCCCGGGCTGCTCGCCCCCGCCGCGCCCACCGGCAGGCTGTCGCCGGCCGCAATCGCCCGACCCTCAACCCCGCCCAGGGCCCCAATGGCATAGGTCGCGCGCGAGCCCAGATGCGGCGGGGTGGCGATGCCGCCTGCCACGGCGATATAGGCCCGCGCGCCGGTTTTCAGATAGCCAAAGCTCAGCGTCTGTCCGGCTTTTGCTGAAATCGCTGTCCAGCCCGGCTGTTCGACCCCATCGAGACGGATCGGCATATCGGCCCCCGTCACCGCAAAGACCGTATCGGCGGCAAAGCGCAGCTCGGGGCCCATAAAGACCGCCTCCAACCCCGCGGCATCCTCGGCATTGCCGACCAGCAAATTGGCCGCGCGCAGCGCCATGCGGTCCATCGCACCGCCAATGGGGATGCCAAGATGGAAATAGCCCGGCCGGCCCAGATCCTGGACGGTGGTCAGAAGCCCCGGCGCGATGACATCAATGGCCATTGAGAGCCTCCATCAGCCTGGTGTTGGTCCCGTCAATGTCGGCATTGAAGGCAGCGAGGTCGAAATCGTCCTCGGCCATTGTCGGCTCCATTTTGCCCGCCTCGATCTTGGCCACATCGAGAACGTCATTGATCAAATCCAACAACCGCAACGCCGAAGCATGGGCTTCACTGATAAAGTCGTGCTG
>JBCDDO010000021.1:0-13523 GCA_039180245.1 Pseudomonadota bacterium
CGCTGCGGCGCAATGGGCGTGTCGTCGATGATGGCCGATTGGAAGCCCTCGCGCCGGCCATCCTCCGCGCTGCGTTCGGAGATGATGTCCGACACGACCCAGGCGGCGTTGCGCAGCGCAAAGTCGCGCTGGCCGAAGCCTTCGCCGCGCCGCGGATCGAACCGCATGCGATAGGACGCAAAGAACGCCGCCGCCCGGTCCGTCGCCACAACCGGGTCCCACATGGCGCGGCTGAAAATGTCGTTGCGCTGCGCGAAGGGCTCAAACGCGGCGGTCACCACGATGCCGGCCTCCGCATCGCCCGGGCGCGCATTTGCGGGCTGTGGCGGTGTTGCCTGCAGGGTCATCGGCCACGCTCCCTATGCTCGGCAAGATCGTTCCAGACGTCTTGGCGCAGCAGCAAGCCCCCTGCGAGCTCAAACCGGTCGACAAAGCGAATGCCGTCAAAGCCCGTTCCATCGGGCCATTCGCCCGACAGCGTGCCGCGGCAATAGACCACCGATCCGGCCGCGTCGAAGCCGGTAAAGCGCTTGCGCACGCTGCGGTAGCGGCTGCGCGACCAGTCGATCAGAGCTTGCAGGCTTGTAAATTGCACCGGGCCGGGAAACACCATCTGAAACCCCGGCGCCAGCATGGTTTGCGCGCGCGCAAGATCGCGCGCCTCCATTGCGGACAGAAACGCGCGGACCAGCGCCTCGGCCTCGATGACGGCAAGATCGGCATTCGGGGTCATTTCGTGCCTCCGCTCTGGCATCGCGCTCTGGCATCGCCCAAAGGCTATGCTAGTTACCATCGGACGGAAAGCGCGGCATTGCGCGGAACGAGACCAACGATGACGATGCAAAACGCAAGAACCCTTGCACAGAAGATCATCGGCCGGGCGACGGGCCGCCCGGTTGCGATCGGCGAGGTTGTGACCGCGCGGGTCGATCTGGCGATGATCCATGATTCCGGCGGGCCGCGGCGCGTGGCGCCGATCCTCAAAGAGCTCGGTGTGGGGCTTTGGGATCCCGAGCGGGTGGTGCTGATCTCCGATCATTTCGTGCCCGGCGACACCGAGGAGGGCGCGCGGATCCTGCAGCTCACCCGCGATTGGGCGACCAAGACCGGCGTGGCGTTTCACGACGGTCAAGGCATCTGCCACATCGTGTTGCCCGAACGGGGCCATCTGGCGCCTGGCATGCTGGTGGTCGGTGGGGACAGCCATTCGCCGACCGGCGGGGCATTCGGGGCCTATATGTTCGGCATTGGCGCAACCGAAATGGCCGGCGTTCTGGCAACCGGCGAGATCTGGTTGCGGGTGCCGGGCACCATCCTCATCGAATGGCGCGGGACGCTGGGCCCCGGCCTTATGGCAAAGGACATCATGCTGGCGCTGTGCGGCCGTCTGGGCATGGATGGCGGCAAGTACCAGGCGGTGGAATACATGGGCGACACGATTGCCGCCCTGTCGATGCAAGAGCGGATGACCCTGGCCAATATGGCGGCCGAGCTGGGCGGACAGGCCGGGCTGATCGCGCCGGACCAGGTGACCGAAGCCTATCTGGCGGCCGCCGGCGCCCGGTTGGGCGATTGGTCTGGTTTGGCGACGGACCCCGGTGCGGATCTGCTGGAGCATCATCTCTTTGATGCCGCAACGCTGGCGCCGCAGGTCGCGGCCCCCCATTCCCCGGCGAATGCCGGCAACGCGGCCGATGCCGATGCAAAGGTCGATATTGCCTATATCGGGGCCTGCACGGGCGCAAAATACGAGGATCTGGCCGCCGCGGCGCAGATCCTGCGCGGGCGCCGCCTGGCCGCAGGCCTCGAGCTTTTGGTCGCACCCGCATCGCGCCGCGATCAGACCCGGGCGTCGGCCGACGGGATCATGGCGGTGTTTGAAAGCGCGGGCGCGAAGATCCTGCCCAATGCCTGCGGGATCTGCGCCGGCTATGGCGTACACAGACTTGCCGCGGGCACAACCTGCATCTCGTCGACCGCGCGCAACTTCAAGGGTCGGATGGGCGATCCCTCGTCGCAGGTCTGGCTGGGCTCACCGCTCACCGTTGCCGCCGCGGCGGTCGCCGGGCGTATCGTCGACCCGCGCAACATGCTGGCAGAGGCTGCGTGATGGGCCGCATCTTCCGCCTGGGCGACGATGTTGACACCGACCAGCTCGCGCCCGGGCGCTATATGCGGGGTGGGATCGACGCGCTCGCCGCCCATTGCCTGGAGAGCGTGCGTCCCGATTTCGCACAGAGCGTTCAGCCCGGCGACATCCTCGTTGCGGGGCGCAATTTCGGCATGGGAAGCTCGCGCGAACAGGCCGCAGAGGCATTGCGCCATTTGGGTCTGGCCGGCGTCGTGGCCGAAAGCTTCGCTGGCATCTTTTACCGCAATGCCATCAATCTGGGCCTGCCAGTGCTGACCACCGCCGACAGCTCTGCGGTCAAGGAGGGCGCGGCGGCGCGGCTCGATGTCGCCAATGGCCGCTTGATGCTGGAGGAGGGCGGCAGCCTTGCCCTCGACCCGCTTCCGGACAATCTGCTGCCGATCATCGCGGCCGGGGGCCTGGTGCCGCTTTTGAAGGCACGCTTTTCAAAGGGGGCTGTGACATGACGCTTGCCGCACGCCTCGCGCAGCCGCGTATTCTGCTTGCCCCCGGCATCACCGACCCGCTGACCGGGCTGATTGCCGAGCAGGCCGGCGCCGAGGCGGTCTATCTGACCGGCGCGGGCCTGGCCTATACCCGTCTCGGGCGTCCGGATATCGGGCTTGTGACCGCGACCGAGGTCGCCGAGACGCTCGCCCTGATCACCGACCGGATCGACCTGCCGGTGATCGTCGACGCCGATACCGGTTTTGGCAATGCGATCAACCTGCAACGCACGCTGCGCAGCTTTGAGCGGGCGGGCGCGGCTGCCCTGCAGATCGAAGATCAGAGCTTTCCCAAGCGCTGCGGGCATCTCAAAGGTAAGGCCCTTGTCCCGGCCGCCGAAATGGCTGGCAAGATCCGGGCGGCCGTGGATGCACGCGACACCGCGCTCATCATCGCGCGCACCGATGCGATCGGGGTGGAGGGGTTTGAGCCGGCGCTGGACAGGGCCGAAGCCTATCTGGAGGCCGGCGCCGACATTCTCTTCATCGAAGCGCCGCGCGATCGGACCGAGCTGGAGGGCATCGTTGCACGCTTTGCGGGCCGGGTGCCGCTTCTGGCCAATATGGTCGAGGGCGGGCAGACGCCCATCGAGGATGCAGCGGCGCTCGAACGCTTGGGCTTTTCCCTGGTCATCTTTCCCGGCGGCATTGTGCGGGCGCTGGCCAACACCGCACGCGACTATTACGCGGGATTGATCCGGGATGGCTCGAATGCCGCGTTCCGGGACCGGATGTTTGATTTCGCCGCGCTCAATGAGCTGCTCGGCACACAGGCGCTTCTCGCACGCGGCAAGGTCTACGAATGACCGCCGGACCCACGCCGCCTGCACATATACCGGCGCCAGATACGCTCGATCCGGTGACGCTGGCGATCCTGAAAGGTCGGCTTGAGCAGATCGCCGACGAGATGGATGCGACGCTCTTCCGCGCCGCCTTCAACCCGATCATCGCCGAGGCCCATGACGCCAGCCATGGCATCTATGACGCCGCAACGGGCGCCACATTGGTGCAGGGCAAGTCGGGGCTGCCGATTTTCGTGGGCGTGATGGCGTTTGCAGTGCGCGCCGTGATCGATGCGGCGGCAGGCGCGGTCCATGACGGCGATGTCTGGATCTTCAACGATCCCTATGATGGCGGCACGCATCTGAGCGACATGCGGCTGGTGCGCCCGGTCTTTCATGACGGAGAGATCTTCTGCTGGCTCGCCTCGGTGGGCCATTGGCACGATGTCGGCGGCAATGTCCCGGGCAACTACAATCCCGTGGCCACGGAAACCTGGCAGGAGGGGGTGCGGATCCCGCCGGTCAAGCTCTTTGAGCGGGGGGTTTACCGGTCCGACATCGTTGAGATCCTCAGCGCGAATTCGCGCCTGCCAGGGTCGGTCTATGGAGACCTGCAAGGCCAGATCGGGGCGCTTGATCTGGGCGTCCGCCGGATGACCGATCTGATCGGCGAGCTCGGCCCCACCAAGGTGAGGACCGCATTTGACGCGCTGCGGGCCCGCGCAGCGACGCTGATGCGCGCCGAAATTGGAGCGCTTCCCGACAGCGTTGTCGAGGTTGAGGATTGGCTCGACAATGACGGCATCGTCGATGCGCCGCTGAAGCTCGCGCTGCGCATGGAGGTTGCCGGAGACCGGCTGACGCTCGATTTCACCGGCTCGGCCCCGGGCTGTGCGGGCCCGGTCAACATCGCGCGTGCCACGACGGTGGCGGCCTGTTATGTGGCGCTCAAACATGTCTTCGGAGAGGTGCCGGCCAATGCCGGTGTTCTGGAACCTGTGGAGGTCCGCATCGCGCCAGGCTCGCTGCTCGACGCACGGGCGCCGCGACCCGTGGGCGGGTACACCGAGACCATTCTACGGCTGATCGATGTGGTCTTTCAGGCGGTGGCGCAGGTGGCACCGGACCGCGCCGTGGCGCCCGCCTATGGCACGATCAACGCGCTTTCCATCGCCGGCCGCGATCCGACCACGCGCCCTTGGGTGATGTTTTCGTTTTTCGGCGGCGGGCATGGCGGGCATGCCGAGGGCGACGGGCTCAACCATGGCAATGCGCCGATCTCGACAGCCACGATCCCGCCGCTGGAGATTTTGGAAGCGGCCTATCCGGTGCGCTTTACGCAATGGGCGTTGCGGCCGGACAGTGGCGGGCCGGGCGCACATCGCGGCGGGTTGGGCGCAGTCTATGAGATCGCCTTGCGGGCCAAGGCGGCCGAGGCCTTCCTCTTTGGAGAGCGCGGCCGGCACCCGCCACCTGGAATTGCCGGCGGATCGGCCGCCTTGCCCAACCGCTTTGCCCATGAGACCGATGACGGCTGGGCCGCTCCGCCGATGGCATCGAAAATGACCGGCATTCCCTTGCAAACCGGCCGGCGCCTGCGGCTTGAGACACCCGGTGGCGGCGGTTTTGGCGATCCCACCCACCGCGCGCCGGAGGCAGTGGCCCGCGACGTGGCGCTGGGCTATGTCAGCGCCGCACATGCCCGGGCGGCCTATAGCGTGGCGCTCGACCCGCACGGCCGCGTCGACGCGGCAGAGACCGCGCGTTTGCGAGGCAGCGCATGAGCGGAAACGGCGGCCTTATCATTGGCGTGGATGTGGGCGGCACCTTCACCGATATCTTCATTCTCAACGAGGCCGAGGGTCGGATCGAGATCCACAAGGTTCCCTCCACCCGCGGTGATCAGAGCCTGGGCTTTGCCCAGGGCATCGCGGATCGGGTGGCAGATTTTGCCCGGATCGGGACGGTCGTCCATGGCACGACGGTGGGCACCAATGCGCTTTTGGAGCGAAAGGGCGCCCGCACCGGCATCTTGACCACGGAAGGTTTCCGCGACGTGTTGGAAATGCGCCGCCGCGACCGCCCGGCGACATGGGGCCTGCGCGGCGATTTTCTGCCGGTGGTTGCCCGGCCGGACCGGCTAGAGATTGCCGAGCGGGTGCTCGCCGATGGCCAGGTGTTGGTGCCAGTCGATCCCCAGGCCGTCGAAAAGGCAGCGCAATACCTGGCGGAGGCTGGGTGCGCGGCTGTCTGCGTCTTTTTCATCAACGGCTATGCCAATGACGCCAACGAACGGCGCGCGGTCGAGGCGGTGCGTCGGGTCTGGCCCACGCCCTATGTCACCGCGGCGACCGAAATCCTGCCCGAGATCCGCGAGTTCGAGCGGCTCTCCACCGCCACGCTGAACGCCTATCTGCAGCCGGTAGTTGCGTCTTATCTCGACCGTCTGGAGGGTCGGCTCAGCGCATATGGGTTTGAGGGTCAGCTCCTGATCGTTCAGTCGAATGGCGGCGTGATGGACGTGGCGGCTGCAAAGCGCCAACCGGTGCGCACGGCGCTGTCGGGGCCGGCAGCCGGGGTGATCGCCGCGCGCGGCATTGCGCAGGCGGCCGGGTTTGCGAACATCATCACCTGCGATATGGGCGGCACGTCCTTTGACGTCTCGCTCGTGGCGGGCGGCGAACCGGCACTGGCCGCCCAGACATCGATCGATTTTGGCATGGTGATCCGGCTTCCGATGATCGAGATCACCACCATCGGCGCCGGCGGCGGCTCGATTGCAGCACTCGATGCAAGCGGTCTGTTGGAGGTGGGTCCGCAATCGGCCGGATCCGACCCGGGCCCGGTCTGTTACGGGTTGGGCAATGACCGGCCGACCGTCACGGACGCAAATCTGGTGCTCGGGCGGATCAACCCCGACCGACCGATTGGCGGCGCATTGGAGCGGCTGGATGTTGCGGCCGCCCGCGCGGCGATCGAGATCAAGATCGGCGCGCCGCTTGGCCTGTCCACCGAGGATGCGGCCGAGGCGATCCTGCGGCTCGCAAACGCCAAAATGGCCGGCGCCATCCGACTTGTCTCGATCGAACGCGGGCATGACCCGGCGGATTTTGCCGCCATGCCCTTTGGCGGCGGCGGCGCGCTGCATGCCGGCGCGCTAATCCGCGAGGTCGGGCTGGGTGCAGCCCTGGTGCCGCGCTTTCCAGGCGTGACCTCGGCGCTTGGCTGTGTCGTCGCCGATATGCGTCATGACCGCGTGCAAACGGTCAACACGGCGCTCGACCTGCTCGATGCCGGCCAATTGCATGACGATATGGTCGCGACTGCGCAGCTTCTTGAGGCCGATCTTGGTCGCGCCGGCGTGACCCTGTCCGGAACGCTCCGGGTGTTTGAGCTCGACATGCTCTATCAGGGGCAGACCCACAGCTTGCGCGTGCCGCTTGACTTGCCCTCCGGCCGGCTGTCGCGACAGCATATCGCCGCTGCCTTCGATGCGGCCTATCGCGCGGCCTATGGCCGGGTGTTGGAGGGCGTTCCGATGCGGGTGATGAACCACCGGGTGGCCGCGATCGGGCTGCGACCGGCGCTCGACCCGGCGCTGTTCGCGCCGTCCGGCGGCAGCGCCGAGGCCCATTGCACCGGCATGCGCGATGTCTACGCGGATGGCAGGTGGCACCCAGCCAAAACCTACGAGCGGCTTGCGCTTGGCGCAGACGCGCGCATTGACGGCCCGGCACTTCTCGAACAGCCCGACACGACGATTTTTGTCGATCCCGGCCTCAGCGCCGAGACCGATGCCTTTGGCAATCTGGTGATCCGTCGCGCATGACCCCCCCATCCCATACCGCTCTCCTGCTCGTCGATCTTCAGAACGACTTCTTGCACCCGGATGGTGCCTATGGCCGCGCCAGTGTCTCCGACGCATCGATCGCAGCACTTCCTGCGCGTCTCGCGCCCTTGGCCGACATGATGCGCCGCAAAGGCGGTTGGATCCTGTCCACCCAGTTCACTCTTGTTCCCGGCAAGGCGGGCGTCCCGATGATCTCGCCGCATCTCAAAGCGCTGCGGCCGTTTTTGGGGGTCGGAGATTTTGCGCCCGGCGGCTGGGGGCAGGCCCTTGTGGACCCGTTGCAACCCGCGGATCTGAGTGTCGAAAAGGTCGCCTATTCGGCCTTTTACATGAGCCGGTTGGAGTTTGTCTTGCGGCGCGCCGGGATCGAACGGCTGATTGTCGGCGGCATCGTGACCAATGGCGGTGTCGCCTCGACAGTGCGTGACGCGCATGTGCGGGATCTGGCCGTGACGGTTTTGGGCGATGGATGCGCTGCGTTTTCACCCGCGGCCCATGACGCGGCGCTGCGCGATATGGCCTCGATCGTCGATGTCGCGTCCTGCGCCGACACGCTTGCAACGCTCGACCAGGCGGCACGCCCAGACTGATCCAACCCAGACTGATCCAACCCAGACTGATCCAACCCAGATGGGTCACCGGCCAGCCAGCCCCTCGAGGACGGGTTGCTTCCGAGCGCGGGCGATCAGGGCCGCAAAGGCACCGCTAGGCTTCGGAAACCAAACCTTAATCCGGTCGGTGTAGTCCAATGCCGCATTGAAGGCCCGCGACATTTTTTAGGATTTTTGGATGTGCATGGATCGCAGCGCGACGCGCCAGATGGCTGAGACTGCGTCTGACCCCATCCATGTCGCGGCCGGGCTGCAGCCCGGTGCCTGTCTTTTGTTGGTCGACCCCAAGACCCGTAAGATCGTTGCCGCCTCGGCCAATTGCGTAGAGCTCACCGGGCAGCGCGCCAAAGATTTGTACGGCCTCGACCATCAGGCGTGTTTTCAAGCGCAAACCGGCCCGGATCTTGCGGATCTCGCCGCGGGATCGATGCCAGCGCCCTGGATGGCTGTATTGGCAACTGGGGTCCCAGTTTGGGTCTCGGCCCTCTTGGAAGACGGCTTTGTCGGCCTGTCATTGGAACCGGCCGGTAGCGAGCTTGCGGTGGAGAGCGGGCGCGATGTCTCCGCGAACCTGCATGGCGAGCCGTTCGACACGGTGCTCGCACAGATCCGCCGCGCGTTCGACGCGATTGCCGGTCAGGAGGCGCGCCCGGCTGACGAGCGTATCGCTGCACTGGGCCAAAGCGCCACCCAGCATCTGCGCGCCCTGACCGGGTTTGACCTGGTGACGATCATGGCCTTGGACGAAGGCGGCACAGGTTTTGTTCATGCCCATGCATACGATGCAGCTGCTCTTGGCGAGCGCTGTCTGGCACCCAGCGAGATGCCCGTCGATCCGTCGGACGTCCGCAGCGAAGAAATGCTCTTTGTGAGCGATGCCGCCACTGCGCCGATTTCGCTCGTCCCGATCGGGGCTGGGACCGCCAGGCTTACACTTGCGCACTGCACCCACCGCGCACCGACGATGCCGCAGCGCATTCGGCTTTTGCAGCAGGGATGGCGCGCGGCACTGTGCCTGCCGCTTGGGTGGGCGGGGCGACGTTGGGGCGTGCTTGTCTGCACCGATACGGCGCCCAGACCGTCGGTCGGTCCCGCCTGTCGCAGCGCCTGCCGTCGCATTGCCGATTTGATCGGAATGGCAATCCAGCGCATTGAGGAGGATCTTCTTCAAAACCGCCGGCAGCGTTTGCATCAGCTCGTCCAGCAAATGCGCAACCGACTGACTTCGGGACCGACCGTGCCATCCGCTTTGGCTCCGACATTCCAGGAGGTGCTGGTCGAGCACAGCGCCAATATCCTGGGTCTGATCGAGGCTGACGGGCTTGTGCTGCAGCTCAAATCCGGCACCTTCTGCCTGGGCCGCCTGCCAGGCGAACAGGGGATGTCCAGGCTGCGGGCGGCGCTGGCGGGGCGGGAGGAAGTCGGCTTGGCGTCCAGCCGACTTGGCGCCCACTGGCCCGATCTTGCCGCGGCCCTCTTGCCGGAAGCCGTGGGGGCACTCGCGGTCTGGCCGGAGGGCGATGCACCAAAGCTCATCATGGTCAGGCGGGCGATGGATCCTGCCACCCAAATCATGAACACCTCCGAACGATGCCGGCCATGGCGCAGCACCGACATGATCCTGGCGCAGGAGCTTTGCGAGGGTCTTGACGAGATCGGCGGGGCGGCACTGGAACGGCCGGGGCCGGACGGCGAGCGCTTTGAAACGGGGTCCGGGCGTGCAGATCTCTCGGCGCTTTGCGACCCGGTCACCGGACTGTGCGACCGCGACGGGCTCTGCCTTCAGGTCCGAAAAAGTCGCGACGGGTCGCAACCGGACAGTCGCGCCGGCGCGCTCTGGTCGGTCTGCCTGTGTGTGCGTATCGAGGATCTCGACAGCACCATCGCCCGACAGGGCGACCGCGCCGGCGATCAGTTGTTGCGACAGGTCGCACTGCGCCTGAAATCGGTCTGTCGCCGCCACGACATTCTGGCCCGCACTGATCACTCAGTGTTTTCGATTATACTCGCGGGGGAAAGCGATCGGGTCTCGCTGCGTTTGCTGGCCGACCGCATCGGAACGCTGATCGAAACGCCGCTTGCCATTATGGGACGGGTCATGCGGCTCTCTTGCCGTGTTGGCATCGCAACTGCACCCGGCGCGGATCCGGAAACGCTTGTCGAAGATGCCGAGATTGCGCTTCGCGAGGCACGCCGGACCGCCACGGCGCATCCGGTTTTCTACACCCCTGCATTGCGCAAAACCGCACAGGCACAATATGGCCAGGCTGAAAAGCTGCACCGAGCCGTGCTGGGCGGTGGGTTTGTCTGCCTTTACCAGCCACGCGTCGATGCAACCACCCTTGAGGTTCGCGCGCTCGAGGCCTTGGTGCACTGGCAGCACCCCGCCCAGGGCCTGGTCGCGCCACCGGATTACCGCGATTTGGCCGAAGAGCTGGCGCTTCGCGAGGAGATCGACGCGCTTGCGCTCTCCAAAGCCATGGAGGACCGCGAGAGCTGGCTTGCCGAGGGCCTGACCCCGCCGCCGGTCACGCTGAGCGTGTCGGCACGCCGGCTGAACCGGCGCGATCTGATCGACAACATGCGGCATATGCAGCCGCCGCCGAGCGCAATCTCGATGGCGTTTCAGGAAGCGGCCTTTCTCGACGGGTCTTACGAACGCACACGCTGGAACATTGAGGCGCTGCGCGAGCTTGGCGTGGGCATCGAGATCGACGCGTTCGGCGCCGGACAGACCTCGATGCTGAGCCTGTTGCACGTGATGCCGGACCGGCTGAAGATCCATCGGCTGCTGGTCGAGCCGATCCTGCGGTCCGAAACGGCGCTCAGCCTGGTCGAATCGATCGTGGAAATCGGCCACACGGTGGGGATCGAGGTGGTCGCCGACGGGGTCGAGACCATGGGCCACATCTCCTATTTGCGCGACATCGGATGCGACCATTTGCAGGGCAGCGCCTTTGGTCCCAGCAGCCTGGCCGCTGCCGCCATTCCAGACCTCGTCACCCGCCCCGATTGGCTGCAGGACTGACCCACGGCACCTGAAAACCCTGGCCCGCCGGTTGACCGTCGCTTGTCGTCACAGCTGCGAGCGGTTAAACCCGCACCGGATGCAAAGGGGCCGCCCATGCCATCGATCCGTATCGCAAAAGCCGCCGATATCGCGCAGATGGTTCCGCTCTTGCTGGCCGATGCCCGGCAGCGTGTTCGCCGCAATCCAGGTTTGTGGCATCTGCCAGCCGATCCAGGCGCGGCGGTGCAGGCCGATCTGACTGCAAGCCTTGGGGCCGACAACACACCGATCCGCCGGCGCTGGTTGCTCGCGGAGGCGGAGGGCGCGCTGGCGGGCATTGCGCATACGATGCAACTGCCCGTGCCGCCGATCTATGCCGGCGCGTTGGGTCCGCCCGGCTTGGTGATGGAGGCGAGTTGCGTGGCCGAAACTGCGCCACCCGGCACAGGCGCCGCTTTGCTGGCCGCGGCGGAGGCGGATTTGACCGCGTCGGGCAGCCGGATCCTCTTGGCGGCCTCGACCCCCGGCGATGCGTGGGAGGCGGTCTTTGCTGCGGCCGGCTATGATCCGCTCACGCAGTATCTGGCGCGCACCGGACTGAGCGCGGCGCCGGAGCCGGAGGCCGCGTTGGCATCGCAGCGAGGCCTGGGGTCGAACTCAGCACCGCCTCACGCGTCGGACCAGGAAGAAGCAGACAGGCAAGACCCTCCGCGCACTGCAGTGCCGCAGGACGTCGCAGGGATCGCCACGCTCAGCGCGCGTCACCGGCAGATCCTGCACCAGCTCAACGGGTTCTGGGCGCCGCATGCCGAGGCCGATGCGCGGTTTGGCGCCTGGATGGCAAAAAGCCAGACCTTTCCGGACCGGGACATGATCGTGGCCGAACCGAGGGCTGGTCTGACCGGCTATGTTATTGCGCAACCGGCAACCGCGCTGCATTTTCCCGCCCCGCATGACGTGGGACCGGTTGGTTTTGTCGATGATTTCTTCCATGTCGTGCTTGACGATCCGCAGGAGTTGCCTGCCCGCGACAGCGCAATCCAGCGGGATGCGGCAGCCCTGATCCGCGCCGCCGAAGCAGCCCTTGTGGCGCGCGGAAAGACCGCCGCTTTGGTGGTCTGCCCAGCGGCCTGGCGCTCCAAAACCGCCTTTCTTGTCAATGCGGGTTACGGTGTCGCGATGGGGTGGTCGATCAAGCGGGTTTGAACCGCAGCCGCGGCAACCGGGAACGCGCCAGGCCGCGCCGCGCCGGCACCGGCGCGCGCCAGCTAGACCGCACCCAGCTCAGCCGTCGCCTCGATCTCGACCACGGCCCGGTCCTCGACCAGCGCGCTGACGACAACCATCGTCATGGCCGGGAAATGCCGGCCCAGCACCCGGCGATAGACCGCCCCGATTTCAGACTGGCGCGCGACATATTCGCGCTTGTCGGTCACATACCAGGTGAGCCGGGTGATGTGTTCGGCCCGCCCGCCCGCGGCCTCGACAATGGCGAGGATGTTTTTGAGCGCCTGCTCCATCTGGCCGATGAAATCGTCGGTCTCAAAAACCTGCTCGGCCGTCCAGCCGATCTGTCCTCCGACATAAAGCCGGCCATCGGCGGTCAGCACGCCATTGGCATAGCCCTTGGCGCGCGCCCAACCCTCGGGGTGAACGATCCTGTGCATCTCAACCCTCCTCATGCTCCGGGTCCAGCTCGGCTGCGATCCGCCGCCGCAGCGCCTCGGGCCAGGGGCGCGCCTTCATCGCTGCGCCATCAATCCACACCAGGACCGGCCGCGCTGTCAGACGCAGCTCGCCGCCGCAGACCGCCTCGATCAAAAGCTCCAGGCTCGCGCCGCCGATCCGCACCGGACGAAGCGAGAACTCCAGCACCTCGCCCATCCGGCTTGCGGCCGGGAATTCCGCCGAGATGGTGACGGTCGGCACGCCATTGCCGTCATGCTGGATGATCTGCCGGAAGTCATGCCCCAGATGCGCAAACCAATCTTCAACCACAGCGTTGATCATCTCACAATAGCGCGGGTAGAAGACGATGCCCGCCGGGTCGCAATCGCCAAACCGCACCGGTCGTGTGACGGAAAACGGCACGCTCACACCCCCAGATAGCGCTCGGTCAGATCCGCACCCAGCGCTGTCGGCGCGCCGGTCCAGACCGTGGCGCCACGCTCCAAGATCACGCAGCGATCGACAAAGGCGGTGAGCTCGCCGAGCGATTTGTCGACGATCAGAATGGCCAGCGACGAGGCCTTGAGCGTTCGGATCGCGGTCCAAATTTCGCGGCGGACGGTCGGCGCGAGCCCCTCGGTCGCCTCATCGAGGATCAAGAGCCGGGGATTGGTCATCAGCGCCCGGGCGATGGCAAGCATCTGCTGCTCGCCGCCCGAAAGCGTGCTGGCCAATTGCCGGCGCCGTTCGGCCAGCCGTGGAAACAGGGCCTCGACCCCGACACGGTCCCATTTGCCGGGGCGCGCGGCGGCAATGAGGTTCTCGGCCACGGTGAGATTGGGAAAACACCGCCGCCCTTCGGGCACCAACCCCAGCCCCAGGCGGGCCGCGCGGTGCGAGGTCATACTGCCCAGGTTGCGCCCGGCAAACCCGATCTGCCCGTCGCGATGGGGCAGCATCCGGCA
>JBCDDO010000022.1:0-13299 GCA_039180245.1 Pseudomonadota bacterium
GGGCGATGAAAGCAATGCGCTCAAAACCGGGTACGACCCCGTGGCACGCGCCTGGCCGGCCTGGCTGGCCCAGACCCCGCTGCGCACCCGGCTTCTGCCGCCGATCCAGCCCTCGGGCACGCAGACGGGAGCCGCCTCGGGCGCGTTCGGGCTGCCGATCGGGGCAACGCTCGTCGCCGGCGTGACCGATGGCTGTGCGTCCTTCCTCGCCACGGGGGCAAGCGATCCGGGCGACGGGGTCACCGCGCTTGGCACCACGTTGACCATCAAGCTTCTTTCGCCCGTGCCGGTCTTTGCGCCCGAATTCGGCGTTTACAGCCACCGCATCGGCGAACGCTGGTTGGCCGGCGGTGCCTCGAACACCGGCGGCGGGGTCCTGGCCGCGCATTTCAGCGCCGAGCAAATCGCGGCGCTGTCCGCGCAGATCGATCCGGTGCAGGATTCGGGGCTGGACTACTATCCGCTCCGCGCGCCTGGCGAGCGCTTTCCCATTGCCGATCCGGGCCTTGCGCCCAGGCTGACCCCGCGCCCGGCCGAGGATGCGGTGTTCCTGCACGGGCTCCTGGAGGGCATTGCGCGGATCGAGGATCTTGGCTATCGCCGGCTTGCCGAGCATGGCGCGCCGCCCTTGCGACGTCTGCGCAGTGTGGGCGGCGGGGCGGCAAACCCTGTCTGGACCCAAATGCGGCTGCGGCTGACAGGGGCTGAGGCCGCGCACGCCCAGTCGACCGAGGCTGCGGTCGGTGTGGCCCGCCTGGCCCTGCCGCATCTCGACCCATGACGGCACCGCGCCAGATCGGCGGGCTGGCCGAGATCGCCGACGGGTTCGATGCCATGCTCTTCGATCAGTTCGGCGTGCTGCATGATGGACGCCGCGCCTTTCCCGGGGCGGTCACGGTTCTGGAAGCCCTCGCCGAGCGCGGTATCCCGGTTGCGGTGCTCTCCAATTCCGGCAAGCGGGCGGCGGCCAATGCGGCCCGGCTCGGCACGCTTGGGTTCCATGCGAGGCTTTTTGGCCATGTCGTCACGTCGGGCGAGCTCGCCCGCGCGGAGCTTGAGCTGTGCCTTGCACAGGGATCGCTTGCGCCCGGTGCCGCGGTCAGCCTGATTGCACGGGGCGGGGATGGCGGGCTCTTTGACGGTCTGGCGCTGCGACCCGTGCCCCCGGGCCCCGAGACCACGTTGCTGATCATCGCGGGCACCGAGCCCGAACGGATTGCCCGTGACGATCTGGCTGCAGCCCTTGCGCCGCTGGCGGCCCGTGGCGTGCCCGCGCTCTGCATCAACCCCGACCGTGAGATCTATATCGAGGGTGGCAGCGGCTACGGCCCCGGGGCGCTGGCCGAGACCTACCGGAGCGCCGGCGGTCCGCTGCGGCTGTTGGGCAAGCCGGGTGCTGAGATGTTTAAGGCGGGTCTTGCCGCGCTTGGCGCCCCTGATCCGGCCAAGGTGTTGATGGTCGGCGACAGCCCCGAGCATGACATTGCCGGCGCCCGGGCGGCTGGATGCGCCACACTCCTGGTTGCGGGCGGGGTGCAGGCCGGTCTGGCGGGCGGGGCCTTCGCCGATTTTGTGATCGACCGGCTGGTCTGGCGGGCCCGCGACACCAAGGCGATCTAGCGCAACGTTGCAGATACCGTCTGGCGCAGCGCCGGCAGAATCTCGGCCTCAAACCACGGGTTGCGCGAGATCCAGCCCGTGTTGCGCCAAGAGGGGTGAGGCAGTAGAAAGATCGCCGGGGCATATCTGTGCCAGTCCTTGACCGCGGCGGTGACCGGGCCCTTCAGACCCAGATGCAGGCGGTGCGCATGACCTCCGACCAGGATCTTCAGCGGAATGTCGCCCAGATGCGCCATCACCGCGTCATGCCAGGTCTCGCCGCAGATCCGGGGCGGGGGCAGATCGGCGCCGCGCGCATCATAGCCCGGAAAGCAAAAGGCCGCGGGCACGATGGCGACCCGGTCGCGGTCGTAGAAAACCGCCTCATCCAGCCCCAGCCAAGTGCGCAGCCGGTCGCCGGAAGGATCGGTGAAGGGCTTTCCGGATGTGTGAACCCGCAGCCCCGGCGCCTGGCCGGCGATCAGGATCCGCGCGCCTGGGCGAAACCACAGGACCGGCGCGGGGCTGTGCGCGGTTTCGGTCTTGGCAAACCTCTCGGCACAGAGCCGGCACCCCGCCAGCCGCTGCTCAAGCCTGTTGACCGACGCTTCCTGACCTGCCTGACCTTGCTGATCGTGAGTGTGCTGAGGTTGAGCCGGCATGTCTGGCGATGGCCTGCCATCGGACATCGCGGCGCCGATCTGCGTCGGCGTTTGCTTGGATGGCCTGGCAGGGTCGGACATATCCGTTCTCGCATCGTCTTGGCGCAAGTGTCGCTGCGGCGCGGCGGGCAGGCAAGTCTTGTTGCGCTGTGCTCTGTGCTGCTTGCCGGCTGTGGCGCGGGGCATGTCGTACCGGCGGCGCCGCCGGCACCGCCGCCCGATGTGGCGCTGCCGGGTGCCGAGCGCGCTCTGCCGGCCGAGCTTTGGGCGGCCGAGAGACCGCGCGCGGTGATCCTGGGGCTGCATGGGTTTGGAGACCGGGCCGCGACGACCTTTGCCCAGGCCGGGCCGTTCTGGGCCGCGCAGGGCATCACGGTCTATGCCTATGATCAGCGCGGGTTCGGGCGCAACCCCGACCGGTTGACCTGGCCCGGCGCCGGCGCCTTGATCGCGGATGTCGCGGCGGTGGCCGCGGCGCTCAAGGCACGCCACCCCGATCTGCCGCTTTATGTTCTGGGCGCCTCGATGGGTGGCGGGGTGGTGCTGGCCGCGGCTGGCGAAGGCTTCTTGCCCGCAGCCGACGGCTTTGTGCTGTTGGCCCCCGCGGTCTGGGGCGGCGACAGCCTGCCCTTGCCCTATCGCGCCTCAGCCTGGTGGGCAGCACAGCTTTTTCCCGACCGGCGCTGGACCGGCGACGGTGTGGTGGTGATCCGGCCGACTGACAATATCGAGGCGCTGCGGGCGCTGGTTCGCGACCCCTATCATTTTGGCGCCCCCTCCAGCCGCGAGTTTCTGGGGCTGGTGCGGCTCATGGACCGGGCGGTTTCCGCCGCACCATCCGTGGACCGGCCCGCCTTGTTCCTGTGGGGCGCGCGCGACGAGGTCGTCCCCGAGCGCCCGATCGCGGCGGTGGCGGCGCGGATCCCGTCCGCCGAGTACACCCGCGTGGCCACCGGTTGGCACATGCTGCTGCGCGATCTGGAGGCACGCCGCGTGCATGGTCTGATCGCCGATTGGGTGCTTGACGAGGGCGCGGCGCGCGATGACCCAGACCCCTCTTGATGCGGCCCATGCCGCGATGATGGCGGATTTGGACTCCGACGCGCTGCGCCGGGCCTATTGGAGCCGTCTTCTCGGCAGCGAGCTTCACATCCTGCTTGCCGCCGAGCCGGGGCCGGCGGCGGTTCCCGAACCGCGGATCGAACCGCTCTCGGACGGGCCGATCGCGCTTGCCTTTGACAGCGAGGAGCGCTTGGGCGCCTTTCTGGAGACCCCCGCGCCGACCGCTGCGCTGTCGGGACGGCGGCTTGTGGCGCTGCTTGCCGGGCGCGGTGTGGGCATCGGGCTCAATCTGGGCGTGGCCGACAGTGCCATTTTGCTGCCAAGCGACGCGGTTGAATGGGCCGCCGCCCATCTCGCCCCGCTTCAGCCTCAGGCGATCCTTGCCGAGGTGCAAAAGATCGGGCCGCCGGATGCGACCCCGACGCTGATCGCATCGCTCGATGCCCGCATCGCGGCTTTGGCCGGGCAATGCGCCGAGGTCTGGCTCGCGCGCCTGACCCATGGCGATGGCAGTGCAACGCAGGCGTTGGCAATCGTTGGAATGTCGGTGGAGGCGCGCCCTGCAGCCGTTGAGGCTTTGGGCGAGGCGCATCGGTTGGAGGGTGGGGGTGGCCCGCTCGACATGCTTTTTCTGGTCGCAGACGATCCGGCGCTGGCGGCGTTTCGGCGCAATGGTTTGGGTTTCGATCTGCCGCAACGCCCCGCTGCGCCAGCACGGGCTCTGCCGGGCGCGCCGGGACTGGACCCCAATCGGCCGCCGCGGCTGCGCTGACCGATCTGGGCTGCCCGACATGGCCGAGGCACCGCCCCATGATGCGCCCCAAGATCCTCCGCAAGATCCTCTGGCCGGCGCCGGTCGGTCCGCCGATCTGCGATCCGCCGCCGATGCTTCGGGCGTGACGCTCGACCTCCCCGAACCCAGCCTTCCGATCGACCCCGTCCTGCCGGAGCTTTGCGGACATCTGCGCGCCCAGGGCGTGGCCGTGCTGCAAGCGCCGCCCGGCGCGGGCAAGACCACCCGTGTGCCGCTTGCGCTGGACCAGGTTCTGCCCGCTGGCCGGATATTGATGCTGGAACCGCGAAGGGTTGCCGCACGTGCCGCTGCCGAGCGCCTGGCTGAGGCCTATGGCGCGCGCCCGGGCGGCCATGTCGGGTACAGGATGCGGGGCGAGGCCAAGCCCGGGCGGCGCATCGAGGTGATCACCGAAGGGCTGCTCACCCGGATGATCCAAACCGACCCGGAGCTGTCCGGCACGGTCTGCATCATCTTCGATGAGGTTCATGAGCGCACGCTTCAGGCCGATCTGGGCCTGGCCCTGGCGCTTGAGATCCGCGCCGCTCTGCGCCCCGATCTTGTGCTGGTTGCGATGTCGGCCACGCTGGATGCGGGACCCGTCGCGGCATTGATGGAGGCCCCGATCGTCACGGCCCATGGTCGCAGCTTTCCGGTTGAAACCCACCATCTGGCGCGGCCGGCGCGGGGCCGGTTTGAGGATGAGGTGGCCTCGCTGATCGGCCAGGCATTGGCGCAGACCGAGGGCGGCCTGCTCGTCTTTCTGCCCGGCGAGGGCGAAATCCGGCGCGTGATGGCGCGGCTTGATCTGCCCGACGGCATCGCGCCGCAAGCGCTTTTCGGCGCCTTACCGGTTGCCCAGCAGCGCGCGGTGCTGCGGCCCGAGCCCGACCCGCGTCGGCGCAAGCTGGTTCTGGCCACAGCCATTGCCGAGACCTCGCTGACCATCCCCGATATCCGCGTGGTCATCGATGCCGGACGTGCCCGGCGCGCGCGCTTTGATCCCGGCTCGGGCATGTCGCGGCTGGTGACCGAGCGGGTCACCCGTGCCGAGGCCGACCAGCGCCGCGGGCGTGCCGGCCGTGTCGCAGCTGGCATCGCCTTTCGGATGTGGACAAAGGGCGAGGAGGGCGCGCTGCCGGCCTTTCCGCCGCCCGAAATCGCCTCGGCCGACCTGACCGGTCTCGCGCTGGAGCTTGCGGTTTGGGGCGCAGGCACGCTGCCCTTTCTCACCCCGCCGCCGCCGGCGGCTTTGGCCGAGGCGCGGGCGCTGCTTGCTCGGCTCGGTGCGCTCGATGCGGCGGGTCGCGTGACAGCCCATGGCCGGGCGCTGGCAGCTTTGCCGCTGCATCCCCGCCTTGGGCATCTGCTCATCGCCGGCGGGTCGGCGGCCGCGCCGCTTGCCGCCCTGCTCGACGGGCGCGATCCCTTGCGCGGCAATGTCGAGATATCCCGACGTCTCGCCGCGCTGCGCGACCCGTCCCAAGCACCCCAAGAACACCGCGCGGCATTGGCGCGCATTGCGCCAGAGGCCAAGCGGCTGCGCCAGCTTGCGCCCAAGCATGCACCTGCCGCCGCGCTGAGGAAGGTGTCCAGGGGCGATGAGCCGGCAGAGCCCGGTGCGTTGGTCGCGCTTGCCTATCCCGACCGCATCGGCGTGCGGCGGCCCGGGTCTGCGCCGCGCTGGCTGCTTTCCGGCGGCAAGGAGGCGGTGATGGCGCCCGACGATCCGCTGGCCGGGCAGCGCCTGATCGCCGTCGCCCAGACCGATGGCGACCCGCGCGCCGCACAGATCCGTCTGGCCGCCCCGATTGCGGAAAGTACCCTTAGGGCGCTCTTTTCGGACGCGCTTGAAGAGCGCCATATCTGCAACTGGTCGCGCCGAGAGCGGGCCGTGACTGCACGGATCCGGCTGATGCTGGGGGCGGTTGCGCTCGCGGATCGGGTGTGGCGCGATGTGCCCGCTGCGGCGCTGGGCACGGCGATGGCCGATGGTGTGCGGGATCTGGGGCTGGACGTTCTTCCCTGGAAAGCTGCTGCCGCCCGGTTGCGGGCGCGGATCGCCTATTTGCGCGGGCAGGGCAACATCGGCTTGCCAGACATGTCGGACCCGGCGCTGCTCGACGAGATGGACGTGTGGCTGACCCCGCATCTTGCGGGCATGCGGCGCATCGACGATCTCGCCCGGCTCGATATCGCGGATCTTTTGGCCCAAACGCTGGATTGGCGCCAACGCCAGGCCCTTGACCGAGACGCCCCCGAGGCGCTGACCGCGCCCACGGGCACAAAGCTGCCGGTCGATTGGTCCCAGGCCGTCCCCATGGTGTCGGTGCGCTTGCAAGAGCTCTTTGGGCTGACCGAACATCCGCGATTGGGCCCGCGGCGGGAACCGGTACGCATTGCCCTGCTGTCACCGGCCGGGCGCCCGGTGCAGGTCACCTCGGATCTGCCGGGCTTTTGGGCGAGCTCTTACCAGGATGTGCGCAAGGAAATGCGGGGACGCTACCCGCGCCATCCTTGGCCGGACGACCCCACCAAGGCTGAACCGACCCGAAATGCCAAGCCCAGGCGGCGCTGAAAAAGCGGTGCAGGATGCTGGGACCCGCAGCAGCGCCAACGGCCGCGCCATGTGTTTGGACAAATAGCCATGCGTGCGCTGGTCCCCAAAATCGCGCAGGCGCGGTCAGGGTGGAAAGGCAAGAATGTCGCGATGGCCGATTTCCACGCGGGTGGCACGACGGCGCGCGCCATGCCAGGCGCCATGCGCGGCAGGCGCAAGCGCCCCGGTCTCTGCAACGGCGGCCGCTGCCCCATCGGCCAGCGCCTCGATCAGCGCGCGTTCGGTGGGGCCCAGCTCCCAGGGGCTTTCGGCCGCATGCACGATCCATCCCCGTGACGCGAGCATCGTGGCCAAGGTCTCGGCCGCCGCGCCGCCCAGCGCTGGTCCGAACCCTTTGTCGCCGGACATATGCGCCGCGAAGGCCCGTAAGGCCTGGGGTTCCGCGGCATCGGCGGGCGCCCAAAGCTCGTGCCCGTCATAGGTGAGCGCCAGATAGAGGGCGGCGCCCGCCGGCATGAGGTCAAGAAGCCGCTCCAGCCAGGCCAGCGAGACAAGATCGATCAGTGCCGAGGCGGTGACCAGATCCACCGGGCGCGCCAGGGCCTCATGCACGTCTGTGGCAAGATCGACCTGCTGCACGCTCAGCATCTGTTCGGGCCGGGCCATCGCCCGGGCCCGGTCCAGCAGATCGGCGTCATTGTCGACCAGATGCCAGTGCGTCTGCGCCGGCAGGTAAGGTTCAAGCGCCCGCAGGGTTGCGCCGGTGCCACAGCCCAGATCGGTGATGCGCAGCGGCGTCTCCAGCACACCCAAGTCCCGCGACGCGACAAATTCGCAGATCTGCGCGATGAGCAGGCGGCTGCGGGCCGATCGGTCGGCAACCTCGCGCAGGGCAAGCCAATCTGACGAGAACCCGCTCAAACCTGGTTCACCGCGGCATTCGTGGGCTCGGCGCTGCGAAACAGATCCGCCACGATGCGCGCGGTGTCGTCCCATTCGGGCAGAGAAAGCGCATGGGCCCGGGCGGCGGCGGCCAGCGCGCCGCGCCGCATCGGGTCGCGCAAGAGCGCTTCGATCGCCGCACCAAGTGCTGGGGCCTCGCCCGGTGGCACCAGAAGGCCCGCCGCGCCCACATCATCGGCCTCGCGGGTCGGAACCAAATCCGGCACAGCGCCGCTGCGCGCGGCAATCACGGGCAGTCCCCGCATCATTGCCTCGGCAAAGACCATGCCATAGCCTTCGTGCCGGGAGGGCAGACAAAAGATATCGGCCGCTGCGTAAAGCGCGTTGAGCCCGTCACTGTCCTGCGCACCGGCAAAGGTGACCCGTTCCGAAAGGCCCGAGGCCGCGGCGCGGCGAAACAGCATCTCGGCCCAGACCGGATCGCGGTCGACCGGGCCTGCGATCACGCAATGCCAGGGCAGGGCCACGATGGCGGCCAGCGCGTCGATCAGCACGTCATGGCCCTTTCGCGGCGTGAGCGTGCCGACTGAGAGGATCACCGGCGGATCGCCAAGCCGCGAGGCGGCGCGCGCGCGCTCAAGCCCAGGGGGCGCGACGGTCAGCTTATGCGCGGGCACGCCGATCTCGCCAAGGTCGCGCGCTGTGGCTGGGCTTGGCACGATCACCTCGGCGCAGGCCGAAAGCGCCGCAGCCTCGGTTTGCGCCAGCATCGTCGCGACATCGCCGGTCAGGCCGGTTTCGAGCGCCAGCGGGTGATGGCAGAGCGCAATCACCGGCCCGTGCAACGCGCGCACCCATTCGGCCGGCAGCACGCCCAGCGCCAGACCGTCGATCAACAGCGGCCCCCGGGTGGCGCTCAGCACCGCGCGCGTCCGGTCCAAAGCCTCGGCCGTGGGATGCGGAAACCCGTCGGGCAGCGGCAGATGCGTCAGCGTCAACCCAGCTTTTGGGGCTGCGGCGATCAGCGCGCGGGCATAGCCATAGCCGCCGGTGCGGGTTTCAAGATCGCCCGGGATTGCGAAGCTGGCCTCCACGCTTAGAGCTCCGCCTCATAGGCTGCCCAGGCAACATGGCTTTCCTGCAACCGCACCCGAAGGCGGGTCAGCTCCTCAGCGCCCGGCCCCAGCGCGCCATCGCGCGCGGCTGCGGCCATTCCGTCGAAGATATGCTTGCACAGCCATTCGGTCGTGGTGATCTCGCCGGGAAAGAGCGCGTCGAGATTGCCGTAATTGAGCGGTGTGAGCACGGCCTTCAACGCTGTCAGCGCCCGCCCGATATCGACGACAAAGTTATGTTCGGTCATTTCGGCGCGAAAGAATGCAACATCGACGACGAAGGTTGCGCCATGCATTCCCTGGGCCGGTCCGAACACCTCGCCCTTCAGCGAATGGGCGATCATGATGTGGTCTCTGACTTCGACGCAAAACATGGCGCGGCCTCCTGACAAGGGCAAAGGGGCGGTTCAGCGATACGCGATCGCCACTCCAACGGTGCCGGTCCGCGCCGGGTCGAGCAGCACGGGCAAGGCGTCCGGAAGGTCCGGAAAGGTAATCTCATCGGTGATCAGCACGTCAAGCCGCGGATCGTCCAGAAGCCGCAATGCCATGGCCAGCCGGTCGCGAAACGCAATCCTGTCGCGCCGCGACGGCGCCACGCGCCCGACCTGGCTGCTGACGATCGTCAGCCGCTTGGCATGAAAGGCCGCCCCCAGCGGAACGGGAACGGGACGGTCGCCATACCAGCTCATTTCGATCAGCCGTCCCTCTTCGCGCAAAGCGTCGAGTCCGGCGGCCAGGCCTTCGGCGCTTGCCGAGCAGTGAAACACCAAATCTGCCTCATGCTGCGCTGCGGCACCTGACGCAAAAGTCACGGCAAGTTCATCGGCGATTGCGCGCCGTGCGTCTAGTTTGTCGATCAATGTCACGATGCAGCCGGCGTGGTGGGCCGCTATCCAAGCTGTCAAACAGCCGACCAAGCCGCCACCGATGACACGAACGCGTGATCCCGGCGACGGATTTGCGTCCCAGATGGCGTTCAAAGCGGTCTCCATGTTCGCGGCAAGGATCGCGCGGCGAGGTGGAACGGCCTCAGGCACGGGCAAAAGGCGCTCGGGGTGGGCGCAAAACACGGATTGGTGGGGATGAAGCGAGAACACAATGCGGCCGGCAAGATCGGTCGGACCCTCGGTCACACGGCCGACTGCGGCGTAGCCGTATTTCACCGGAAACGGAAACGCCCCTTCTTGGGCCGGGGCGCGCATGCGCAGATGCTCGCTTTGCGGGACAGCGCCGGAAAACACCAGCCGCTCGGTGCCGCGCGACAGGCCGCTCCACAGTGTCTCCACCCGGACCTTGCCCTCGCCGAGCGCGGCGGGACGGATCTCGGCCTGGCCAGGTCCGACATACCAGAGCGCCGCAGGTCCGGTTTCGTCACGGCGCGGGCGGCCTACAGACTGCCCTTGCTCGGCGATGCCAGGATCCTCTGGCGTCGCGGGGAATGGAGCGTCGGGGTTGGGGTCACGTGCCGGCATCCAGGGTCCGAAATGCGCCTGTCTCAAACCCGTCTCAACGGGACGGTGCCAGCATGAAACACGATCGCCTCACGGAAGTCATCACCCCACCGACAGCGAAAGTTAATGCCAGGGCGGGCGCCTCCGAAGCCCTGCAGCAGAGCGCGACAACTGCGGGTTCCCGATCGGGCGATGCGCTGACCCCGGCCGGTCTGCAGTCCCGCGCCGGGCTCGCGTGGCGCCGTGCGCTGGTCGTCGGGCTCAATCTTGCAACGCTTGCGGCACTCACCGCCCTGATTGCGCAATTGCTTGGCGCCGGCGGCTGGACGGCGGCCGATCTGGCGATCCTCGCGGCCTTCCTGATCGGCGCGCCCTGGACCGTGATGGGGTTTTGGAACGCGGTCATCGGTCTGTGGCTCTTGCATGCTGCCCGCGACGGGCTGGCCCAGGCCGCACCCCATCTTGCGTCGCGCGATGCGCAGCCCGGCCCGCTCCCCGAGGGGCGCACGGCCTTGCTGATGTTCCTGCGCAACGAGGATCCCGAGCGCGCGCTGGCGCGGTTGGTCGAGACCAAAGCCTCGCTCGATGCCACCGGCGAGGGCCACCGGTTCGACGTCTTCGTGCTGTCGGACAGCTCCGATCCGCAGATCTTGCGCGAAGAAGAGGCGGTGTTCGCGCGGGCGCGCGCGTTTTTGGGCCTGTCGGCCGTCTATCGCCACCGGCCGGTCAATACCGGTTGGAAAGCCGGCAACCTGCGCGATTGGATCGAGCGCTGGGGCGATGGCTACAGCTTCTTTCTGCCGCTTGATTCCGATTCGCTGATGTCGGGCGGGGCGATCCTGCGGATGCTTCGGATCATGGCCGCCTATCCGCGCCTGGGCATCCTGCAAAGCCTTGTCGTCGGCACACCGGCAAGCTCCGGCTTTGCGCGCATCTTCCAGTTCGGCATGCGTCACGGCATGCGCAGCTTTACCATGGGTGCGGCCTGGTGGCATGGCGATTGCGGGCCCTATTGGGGCCATAACGCGCTGCTTCGCGTCGCGCCGTTTCGCGATCAGTGCAAATTGCCGGTGCTGCCCGGTCGCGGGCCGCTTGCGGGGCATATCCTCAGCCATGACCAGCTTGAGGCAGCCCTCATGCGGCGCGCCGGCTACGAGGTGCGGGTGCTGCCGGTCGAGGGCGAAAGCTGGGAGGACAACCCGGTCACCCTGCTCGACTTCACGCGCCGCGATCTGCGCTGGTGCCAGGGTAATATGCAATACTGGCGCTTTTTGATCGAACCGGGGCTGCGCCCGATGAGCCGCTTTCAGGTCTTTGCCGCGATCATGATGTATCTGGCCGCCCCGGCCTGGATGCTGATGACGCTGGCCGCCGGGTGGAAAATGGTGGCGGGCGAGGTGCAGGACATCAGCTTCGTGCTGGGCGTGTCGATGTTCTTCATCATGTTTGCGGTGAGCCTCTTTCCCAAAATCGCCGGCTGGATCGACATCGCCCTGACGCCGGGTGCGGCCCGGGCCTATGGCGGGCGGCTGCGCTTTGCCATCGGTGCGGTGACCGAGACGTTGTTTTCGTTGCTGCTCGCCCCGGTCGTGGCCTTCCGGGTGACGGTGTTTCTCGTCGGGCTGGTCTTTGGCAAGAAGATGGGCTGGAACGGCCAGCAGCGCGACGCCTATGCCCTCAGCTGGCCCGAGGCGGTGCGCGGTCTTTGGCCGCAAACGCTGTTCGGTGTGGTGCTGGCCCTGGGTGTCGTCTGGTACGCGCCGGGCGCGCTGCCCTGGGCGATGCCGGTGCTGGTTGGGCTCACTGCGGCCATTCCCTTTGCGCTGCTGACGGCAAGCGCCGGGTTCGGGCGCGTCACGTCGCGATTGCGGCTCTGTGCTGTGCCCGATGATTTTGCGCCCCATCCAAGCTTGCGGGCGATGGAGGGGCGGCTGCCCACGGGCACGCTTGGCGAAGCACCGCAGGTCGCCGCCGAGTAGCGCCAGCCTCGACCCCAAGCCGCGGTCGGGCCGGCGGACCAAGTGCGCCCGGCCCGGCGACCCATCTGGCTCGCCAGGCTCCCCGCCTGGTCCAAAAAACACCTGACCCCAAAGCGCTTGCCTGTGCGTCTTTGCGAGCCATGCCCGAGCACAACAGATGATGCGGGCTGCTTTTGCTTGCATCCCGGTTCAGCCTGCCAATCCGGCAGGCGACAGAGCACTCCCAGGCATGCTGCATGAAGGCGCGGTGCAAAGCCGGCTTGAAGGTATTGCGATTTCGACGCAGGTTGCGCGGAGAAGGCTGGGTAGAGCGCTGACAGGGGATGGCTGCAGATGATCGAAGCACCGTATCTTCTCTTTCTGGGCGATGCACCGGATCCGCTTTCGGCCAAGGTCGCACAGGGCATTCGTGACTGGAACCCCAAGGCCGCGCTGGGCCAATTCCGGATGGAGGGCTGCCAGGCCGATATGGGCCTCCCCGACATGTCGCTGGAGGAGGCGCTCGCCGCCGGCGCAAAGACGCTGGTCATCGGCGTGGCCAATCGCGGCGGGCTGATTTCGCCGGCCTGGAGCTCGGTTTTGGAAGAAGCGCTCCTGCGCGGCTTCGATCTGGCCTCGGGCCTGCACAATCTGCTGCGCGACGAGCCGCAACTGGTGGAGATGGCGCGCGCCCATGGCCGCACGCTGCATGACGTGCGCGTGCCCGATCGGCCCTATCCCATTGCCAATGGCGAGCCGCGCACCGGCAAGCGTCTGCTGGCCGTCGGGACGGATTGCTCCTGCGGGAAGATGTACACCTCGCTTGCCATGGCGCGCGACATGCAGGCCCGCGGCATGAAGGCGACGTTCCGGGCCACGGGCCAGACCGGCATTCTGATCACCGGCGAGGGCGTGCCCCTGGATGCGGTGGTGGCCGATTTCATGGCCGGCGCTGTCGAATGGCTCACACCCGACAATGATCCCGATCATTGGGATTTGATCGAGGGGCAGGGCAGCCTTTTCCACCCGTCTTATTCGGGCGTGACCCTGGCGCTTGTGCATGGCGGACAGCCCGATGCCCTGGTTCTGTGCCACGAGCCCACCCGCACCCATATGCGCGGGCTGCCAGGCTACAAGCTGCCGCGCATGGAGGAGTTGCGCGAGCTTGCCGAGACCATGGCGCGCCGGGTCAA
>JBCDDO010000023.1:0-13121 GCA_039180245.1 Pseudomonadota bacterium
AGACGGCCGTCGCTGTACTCGCCCGTCTGGGCGAGATCTTCATCGACATGCACAAGGAGGGAGCGGCCTTCCGGGCGATGATGAACAATTTCGCCATCGCGATCTCGATCGGTCTGCAATACGGGGTGCCGCTGGAGCGGTTCGTCAACCAGTTCACCTTCACCCGGTTCGAACCGGCCGGTCTTGTGCAGGGCAACGACTCGATCAAGAACGCCACCTCGATCCTGGACTACATCTTCCGCGAGCTTGCCATCTCCTATCTCGAGCGCACGGACCTGGCGCATGTCTCACCGCCCGCGGCAATCGACGATTTGGGCAGCGGCGCGAACGAGGGTGAAACCGACATTCCCAACGTGGCCGCACCGTCCGAGGCAACGCTTGAGAAGACCAGCGAGATCATCCGGCAGGTCTCCTCGACGGGCTATCTGCGCAAGCGACTGCCGACCGAGCTTTTGGTGCTGCAAGGCGGGGGCGGCGCGGGTCATGCGGTTGAAACCGTGGGCGTGTCGGAGGCTGTGGCCTCGGCGGTGGCCGATGCCGGGCTTGCGGTGATGGACCGGCGGGCCCAGGCGCGGATGCAGGGCTATGAGGGCGATCCCTGCGGCGAGTGCGGGAACTTCACCCTGGTGCGCGACGGCACCTGTCTCAAATGCAACAGCTGCGGCGCGACCTCGGGCTGCAGCTGAGAAACCCCAGGCTTGCGGGGTCCCTCCCTCGGGTCCCGCAGGCCGGCATTCAGGCCAAACTGAAGCCCATCGAGCAGGAAGGGATAAAAAGAGCCTGAAAGCTGACCACTCGGCGCGGATCTCCGCGCCGTTTTCTTTTTTGAAGAATTCGCGCCAGCAAGGCGGGCCGCCCGCTGCTTAACTGAACATTTGGCTGCGACGTTCGGCACAGCCTTGGCGGCCCTTGGCGCTGCCACCAACCCGCGATCTGGTGCGGTTCGGTCCAAATCTTGCCACCGCGCCGTATCTTCGGCGCGCAGGCAGGGCGCCGTCGGGCGGGTCAGCCCATGTTCATGCCGGCGCGCATGGCAAGGCGGCGCAGCGGACGCACATCATGCAGCACCCGCAGCCCCAATCCGCGCAAGTCCCGCAGCGGCTGCAGGCTGCTTTGCGACGCCCGGTTCAGCGCATCCACACCGGCCATGCGCAGAGCCGCATCCGGCCAGCGACGCTGCGTGTAACGGGCGAGATGTGCGGCACTGGCAATGTCGTCACCGGCAGCGCTGGCGCTGTTGACCAGATCTGCCAGGCAGCGCACATCGGCCAGGCTGGTGTTCAACCCTTGGGCGCCGATGGGCGGCATCACATGCGCGGCTTCGCCGATCAAGGCCACCCGTGGCCCGTCGAAGCGCTGCGCCAATTGCGAGACGATCGGCCAGACTGCGCGTCGGCCGACCAGGCTCAGCCGGCCCATGACGCCGCAGGCCCGGTCATTGAGCGCTGCGTCGAACTCGGCGGCCGGCAAGTCGGCGAGCGCGGCCGCTGTCGGACCATCCTCCATCCAGACCACGGCGGCATGCGGAACGCCGTCGCGGTCCGGCAACGGCACCAGCGTGAAGGGACCTCCGCTGCGGTGGATCTCGGTGGACACGCCGTCATGCGGCTCGGTGGCTTGCACGGCAAAGACCACCGCCTTTTGCCCATACCCGGTATGCATGACTGGGATGTCAAGCGCTTGGCGCAGCGGTGAGGCGCGGCCGTCTGCCGCCACCACAAGCCGCGCTGCGACCTGCGCGCCGTCGCTGAGCGTGACGATCGCATCCTTGAGCCGCGGCACGATGGTGCGAAACCCCGTGGGTCGCAAACCGGCCCCGGGCAGGGTGTCGAGCCGCGCGGCAATCTCGCGCCGCAACCGCCAATTCGGGATGTTCCAGCCAAAAACCTCCTGTCCAATCTCATTGGCCAGGAAATCGGCGCGCTGCCGGACACGGTTCGCGCGCCCGCCGGCATCCAGGATGCGCATAAGCCGCAGTGGGGCGGCATGCGGCTTCAGCCCCTCCCAAAGTCCGGCCTCCTGCAGGAGCGACACGGCGGGCATCAAAAACGCGGTCGAGCGCAGATCGGCATCTGCGGCGCTGTCGGCCTGCGGCACGGCGTTGGGATCGATGCAGAGCGTCTGATGCCCATTTGCCGCAAAGACGGCCGTGGCAATCAGCCCCGCGATCCCACCGCCAACCACCAAAATGTCGGTCTCGACCCGTTCCATGCCTGGCAAGCTAGGTCAGCCTGTGCTTGCCGCCAAGCCGGGCGCGTCCAGAAGCCGCGTGAGGAACCCGGTCAGATCATTGGTGTGGTGGTCGATGAAGGCCGCCTCATGCGGGGCGCCCACCAAAACGGTGGTCAGGCCCATGGCCGACGGCACCTTGAGGTTGCGCGGATCATCTTCGAACATCAGCGCGCAGTCCGGCGTCAGGCCATCCTGCGCAAACACCCGCTCAAAGGCAGCTTGCTCGGGCTTTGGGCGGTAGCCGGCATCCTCGATCCCGTAAAGCGCGTCGAAAAGGTCGCGCAGCTCCAGCGCCTCGCTCACCCGCTCGGCATGCACGCGCGAGCCGTTGGTGTAGATGATGCGCCGGCCTGGCAGAGCCGTGATGGCACGGCGCAGCGCTGCATCGGGCACCAGGACGGACAGAT
Source organism: Pseudomonadota bacterium (assembly GCA_039180245.1). GTDB lineage: Bacteria > Pseudomonadota > Alphaproteobacteria > Rhodobacterales > Rhodobacteraceae > J013. The sequence continues at coordinate 2,640 of JBCDDO010000023.1, forward strand.
CGATGTCATGCACCTCGTCCAGGAACGGATCCGGGTCGATCCCATGATCGCCCATCAATCCGGCCAAGGTGGTGCCGTGATTGCGCCACCAAGTGTCGCGCAGATGATCGGCCACATCCCGCGTGAAGCCAAGCTCGCGCATCACATAGACCGACATCCGCTCCTCGATCTGGTCGAAAAGCCGCGCCGCGGGGGGGTAGAGCGTGTTGTCGAGATCAAAAACCCAGGTCTCGACATGGCTGAACTCTTGCATCATGTGAGCGAGCATAGCGCGGCGGTGGTGACCCGTCGATGAAGCACATGGGCGCGGAGGGGCAAGATGAGCATGAGCAGCGCATGGCGCGACGAGATCGGACGCCGCTGGGCCGGCCGGGTCGACGCGATGGAGGCCCTGCTGGGCCCTGCCGGCCGGCTGGGTTTGCGCCGGCTGGCACCGGCGCCGGGGCAGCGCATTCTGGATCTGGGCTGCGGCGCCGGCCGCACGACCCTGGCGATTGCGGCCGAGGGCGCCATTGCAACCGGGCTCGACATTTCGCCCGAATTGATCGAGATCGCCCGCGCTCAGCCCGGCGGGCATGCGGCAACCTTCGTGCTGGGCGACGGGGCAACCGCCAGCTTCGATGCGCCCTTCGACGGGATTTTCTCGCGTTGCGGGGCAATGTTCTTTGACGACCCGGTGGCCGGCTGGACCCATTTGCGAGGGCAATGCCGGCCAGGTGCGGGCCTTGCTGTCGTGTGCTGGCAGGAGGGGGCTGCGAATGGCTGGTGCCGCATACCGCTCGACGCCGCTCAAACGGTCATCGGCGATGCCGCGGCGGTGCCGCAGGGCGCCACGCCTGGCCCGTTTTCCTGGGCGGTGCCGGAGGTGTTTGAGCCGATCCTCACCAATGCCGGCTGGTCGGATTTGGCTTGGGAGGCCGCCGAGACCCTCGCGGTGGTCGGCGCCGGAGACGATCCCTTGGGGGCCGCCATGGCCATGCTGCTGCGCGAGCCTTTGGCCAGCCGGCTGGAGGGGCGCAGCGCGGCCGACATCGCCGCTGTTCAGGACGCCCTGCGCGACGCGCTTGGCCCCTGGCTGCGCGACGGAGAGATCGCGCTGCCAGGGGCGGCTTGGATCATAACTGCGCGGGCCTGAGGCCCGTGCATCTCACAGGAGGAAATCGGCGGCGTTCAGAACCCCGATATCGGTGTTGAGAAGCAGGATCTCGCCGCCGCCGACCCCCGACAGATCGATCGCCGCCGCAGTGCCGCGCTGTTCGGTGATCGCGAGAACCTCGGCTGCCGAGGCAAACTCGAAGGCCGCAAGGTTCAGCCGGTCTTGGCCATTGGTGAAATCGGTGATCCGGTCGGCCCCGTTGTTTTCGGAGAAGATGAAGAAGTCGATGCCCGCCCCGCCGGTCAGCACATCATTGTCGGTGCCGCCATTGAGCCGGTCATTGCCGCCATCGCCGAAGATGCGGTCGTCGCCCGCGCCCCCGTTGAGCACGTCGATGCCCTCGCCGCCGCGCAGCACATCATTGCCGTCCCTGCCCAGCAGGACGTCATTCTCGGTGCCGCCAAAGACCCGGTCATCGCCGTCGCCGCCCACGAAGCGGTCATTGCCGTCGTTCAGAAAGACATTGCCGGTGATCACCCCGCCCGAGGTGTTGACCGTGTCGCTGCCATTTTCAAAGACGACATTGCCTGCGATCGTGCCGCGATTGACCAGGCTGGAGGAAAGGCTGCCGGACACCGCCGCGAACCCGCCGCCGCCGGCGATGAAGCCGGTGTTCACCAGGCTGGAGAAGGCCATCTCCACCGCCTCGGTCTGCGAGGTGAGCGTGCCGGTATTGGTGATCTGGGTTCCCTCGACCTCAAGCGCGTGATCCAGCGCGTTGATCTGCCCGGTGTTGATGACGGTGTTGTTGCCGTTCGAGACGTCGTCGTTCACCCCAACCGAAACACCGACCCGGCCGGCCGAGATCTCGCCGCGATTGACGACGAAATTCACATTGCCGCCGACGATCATGCCCGAGAGCCCGGCATCGATGCTGCCGCTGTTGAGCACGCGGTTGTCGCCAAAGGCGGTCAGCCCGCCCGCCAGCTCAAGCCCCGTGTCCAGGACCAGCCCGTTGCGCCCGGCATCGATGCTGCCGGTATTGACCACCCGGTTGGCCGAGCCCTCGACCTCCACCCCACTTCTGCCAGTGCGGAAGCTGCCGCTGTTCTCGATCCGGTTTTGCGATTCTTGCAGCGCGATGCCGGTGCCGGTCACATCGACCGTGCCGCTGTTGGAGACGGCAATGGCGTTCGCGTCGTCATTGCCGGAGACAAAGCCGCCGCCCGTTGCGGTGCCGGTATTGGTCACCGTCACATTGCTTTCTGTGGCAAGCACCGCGGCGACGCCGCCGTGGATGCTGCCGACATTTGTGACATCGGAGCCTTCGCCGACCCGCGCGGCAAAGGTCCCGCCAAAGACGCTGCCCTGATTGAGGATCGTCACGTCATCATCATTGAGCAGGTCGAAGGCGAAGAGGCCGGCCGAGACGATGCCCGTCTGTCCGATCTGCGCGATGTGCCCGTCCTGGCCCTGAACGGCGATCCCGCCGAAGCTTTGGTTGGTGACCACTGTGCCGTCGACAAAGAGGGCGGCATTGCTGCCAAAATGGCTGATCACCGTGGTGCTCGGCACGGTTGCCGACAGCACGATCCCCTGCTGGACGATGACGGTCGAGTTGTCTTGGTTGATGAAGAACACGCTCGCTTCGGCGTTGTTGTCGTTGATGGTGGTGGGAACGATGAAGGTGGGCATGGGGTGTCTCCTCGTGGGATCTGCGTTTGCTGATGACCTCACCCAAGCCGGTTCCGCGCGGCGTTACTGTGCCGCCCGGCACGGGGTTGCGGGCCTATGGAGGGCTGGCGGGCCATCTTGGCTGCGCTATTGTTGTGCTCCGACCGGGGGGAGAAATGATGCCGCATCTGTCGATCGAATATGACGCTGCCACCGCGCAACGCGTTGATATGAAGTCTTTTTGCACGTCGATGCGGGATGCGATGGCGGCCACCGAGGTGTTCCCCCTTGGCGGCATTCGGGTGCGGGGGTTTCAGGCCGACCACGCAGTTATTGCAGATGGTGACCCAGCGCACGGCTTTGTTGATATGAGCCTGCGCATGGGGGCAGGGCGCGACCAGGCCACCCGTCTGCGCGTGGCCGAGGCGCTTTACGCGGCCGCCGAAACAGCCCTGCGTCCCGCGATCGGGTCGGCACCCTTCATGCTGAGCCTTGAGCTGCGCGAGATCGATCCCGATTTGAGCATCAAGCGTTGGTCGACCGTGCACGGCCATCTGGCGGCGAGGGCTGGCTTGTGAACAGCTCAATCAACAGGGATGCGGCGCGTTCGGTCAGCCCAGGCGATGCCTATGACCTGATCCTCAACAGCATCGACCGCGGCGTGCTGTTGCCCGGCTCGCGGCTTGTGGAAAGCGATCTGGCCGACCGGCTGGGCGTGTCGCGCACACCGGTACGCGAAGCGCTGCAGCGGCTTGAGACCCAGGGGGTCGTCACGCGCGACGGGCGCAGCCTGTTTGTGGCCACGCTCGATCATGACCAGCTTGGCGAGCTTTACGCTGTGCGGGCCGAGTTGGAGGGGCTGGCGGCGCGGCTCGCAGCACGCCATGCGGCGCCGGAGGAGATCGCGGTGCTTCAGGACCTGTTGCGCGACGATCGGGCGCTGGTTGACACCCCGCAGGCACTGAGCCGGGCCAACAAGCGCTTCCACCGCCAGATCCATCTGGCCAGTCACAACCGCTATCTGATCCAGCAGCTTGCGATGATCCATCAGACGATGGCTCTGATGGCCACCACCTCGCTGGCCGCCGAAGGTCGCGGCGAAGAGGCGCTTGTCGAACATGAAGCGATCCTGCGGGCGATTGCGGAAAGCCGGCCGGACGCGGCCGATGACGCCATGCGCGACCATATCTCGCGCGCCTATCAGACCAGGTTGAAGGCCGACGCACGGGCGATCGGCTAATCCGATCGGCGTGTCCGGCTGTGCCAGACGGTCGGCCCGGTCACCTTTTGTGCCGCGTCCGGGTCCCGTGCCCGGCGGCCGCCGCGGTCAAGCGCTGGTGGCTGCGGTGTCACGGTTGCCCGGGCCTGGGTGGTTTCGGCCGCGCGGGCCATGTAGCGCCCAGAGATGCCGTGCTGGGTCTTGTGCCATTTGAGCGGTGCCCGGGCCAGTTCGATCACCGCGCGCCAGGCTGCCACCGCGCCAAGGGGCCAGTAGAGCGGCAGATAAAAAATGGCTGGCAGCAGCCGCCTCTGACCCGTCACCGCCAAGGCCCGCAGCGCGACACCCAGCATGACGATCTGGCCGGCCACAAGGCTCAGCCAAAACACATCCAAAAGCCCCGCCGGCATGGCCGCAATCCAGCTCGGACTGCCCCAAATCGCGATGCTTGCCCAGAGCAGCCACAGGAAGGGAAGCGAAAGATAGGCCGTGGCGCCGCCCAGCAGGATCACCTGAAACCCGAAAAACCCCATGGGGCCGAGCTCGGCCCAAAGCCCCCGGGCGTCGCGCATATGGGTGATCCAGGTCGCAACGAAGCCCTTGAGCCAACGCGAGCGCTGCTTGATCCAGGCGCTGGGCCGGCAATTGGCCTCCTCAAGCGTCGTGGAGGCGATGACCCGGGTTTTGTAGCCCAACCGGGCCAGGCGCATGCCCAGATCGGCATCCTCGGTCACATTATGCGCATCCCAGGCGCCGGCCTCCTCCAGTGCCCGGCGGCGGAAGAACACCGATGTGCCGCCAAGCGGCACCGGCATGCCCAGGCGTTGGATCCCGGGCAGGAGCACGTCGAACCAGCTCGCATATTCGATGGCAAAGCAGCGGGCCAACCAGTTTTGTGCGGTGTTGTAATAGCCCAGCCGGGCCTGCACGCAGGCGATCTGGGGCGGCGCTTCGGCAAACTCGTCGACTACCGCGCGGATCTGCCCGGGATCGGGTTGATCCTCGGCGTCGTAGATCCCGACGATCTCACCCAGCGTGAAATCGAGCGCGTAATTCATGGCACGCGGCTTGGTGCGCGGTGCGCCGAGGGGTGCGGCAAGAACCCGGACATGCGTGGGCAGTTGGCGCGCAGCGAGGGCGTTGCGCATGGGCAGATCGTCCTCCTCGATCACCAGTATGATGTCGAGCAGCGCCGCCGGATAATCCAGCGCGGTCAATGCCGTCAAAAGCGGGTCGATGACCGCGGTTTCCTTGTAGAGCGGCACCAGGACCGAGACCCTGGGCGGCGGTCGAAAGCGGCTCAGCCGGATCAGCGATGCGCTGGGCCCGCCGCGCTTGGGAAGAAGGCTGAGGATCAGGGCAGCGCTGCGCACAAGCATCGTGGCAAGGTTGCAGACCACCGACCAGATGAGGATGGCTGCGAATACTCCGCCGGCGCCGAATACCAGCCCCGCCGCCACGAACGCCGCCAGAAAGACCAATGCCCCGCGACCGCTTCGGTCCGACCATGAGCGGACGCTCAAGGCGCTGGGCGTGCGGCTTGCAGCGCGGCGCGCAAGGCGTTCGCGCAGGCCACGTGCCAATGCCTCGCGGATCATCGCCAGATCGGCCAGCGCAAATGCCGGCCGTGCCGGTCCGATCCCGCAGGCCGTCTGCGCGGCGCGCATTGCATCGGGTTCGGCCAGCGCAATGACCACGGTGTCGCCCACCCGCCGCCAAGGCAGGCAGCCGATGCGCAGGCACGCGCCCACATCGCAATTGGCCAGCAATGCGGGATCCGGTGGCGCACGCAGCGGGTCGACCTCACCCATCGACCATTGCCGGGCAACCGCGTTCCGCACATCCTTGGCGCTGACGCAGCCTTCGGCCACCGCCAGTTCGCCCAGACGCAAGCCGCTTTCAGGCTGCGCAGCCAGCAGCTTGAGAAGGCGCGCGCGGGTCAAGACGCCGGCGCCGATCAGAATCTCGCCCAGCCGCTTGGGGCTGCGGCGCACAATGGGCCTCTCCGCCGGTCGCGTCGCGGCGGGGTCGGGAGCCTGCGCCAAGGTCGGATCCTCCGCAATTCCTGCGGCCAACCTCATGCAATTTGGGTAAAATTTCCGCTAACTCTCCGCTAACCCTCAGCGGTGGAACTCTGATCCATCGCGGCGCGGAACCGACTAAACAGATAGGCGCTGTCCTGGGGGCCGGGGCTCGCCTCTGGGTGGTACTGAACCGAGAAAACCGGCCGATCGCGCAATCTGATCCCGCAATTGGAGCCATCGAACAGCGAGATATGGGTTTCCTTCACCGCAGCCGGCAGGGTCTGGCTGTCGACAGTGAAGCCGTGATTCATCGATGTGATCTCGACTTTGCCGGTTTCCAGATCCTTAACCGGGTGATTCGCGCCGTGATGGCCGTGGTTCATCTTGACTGTGCGCGCGTCGAGCGCGAGCGCCAGCATCTGATGCCCCAGGCAGATCCCAAATACCGGCAAACGTGTCTGCGACAGCACCGTCTGGATCGTCGGCACCGCGTATTCCGCCGTGGCGGCGGGGTCGCCCGGGCCATTGGACAGAAACAGCCCGTCGGGCGCATGCGCCAGCACCTCTTCGGCTGTGGCCGTTGCCGGCAGCACGGTCACATGACAGCCGGCCGACACCAGGCAGCGCAGGATGTTGCGCTTTGCGCCATAGTCGATAGCGACCACACGGCGCACTGCGCTGGACGTGCCCTCGACATAGCCCTGCGGCCAGCGCCAGCGCGCCTCCTGCCAGGGATAGCTCTGTGCGCAGGTCACATCGCTGGCCAGATCGGCACCCTCCAGCCCCGCAAATCCACGCGCCTGCGCCAAAAGCGCGGCCGTGTCGAACCCGCCCTGCGGGTCATGGGCCAGCGCCACATGCGGCATGCCCTGCTGGCGGATCGCCCGCGTCAGCCGCCGTGTGTCGAGCCCGCCAATGCCAATGCGGCCATGCCTGCGCAACCAGACGGCCAGGCTTTCGGTTGCACGCCAGCTTGAGGGGCGGGTCGGATCCCAACGCACAACGAGCCCGGCAGCGACCGGGGCGGCGGTTTCATGATCCTCGGCATTCGCGCCCGTGTTGCCGATATGGGGAAAGGTGAAGGTGACGATTTGCCCGGCATAAGACGGGTCGGTCATGATCTCCTGATACCCGGTCATGGCGGTGTTGAAGCACAGCTCGCCGACCGCAACGCCCTCAGCGCCAAAGCCTCGACCGAAAAAGACGCTGCCATCGGCCAGAACGAGCGCGGCGGTCGGGCGGTCGGTCACGGTGTCCCCTCCTCATGAGCCGGCGCAAGGTAGGCGGGCGGGCTGCGTGCCGCAAGGGGGCGAAACGAAGTTTTTTCATCAAGCGTTTTCAGTGAGTTACATGCATCGACCGTTGTTGAGCCGCTGGACAAGCTGCGCTACGCTTTTGCTCAGCGCTGCACAGGGGTGGCCGGGAGGGATGCGATGCGGGACCGGATCCAAAAGGCGATGAAGGATGCGCTGCTGGCCAAGGATCGGGCGCGGCTCTCCACCATCCGGCTGATCCAGGCGGCAATCAAAGATCGCGATATCGCGGCCCGCGGGGCGGAAGGAAGCGGCACTGTCTCGAATGCCGAGATCCTGGCGATCCTGGGCAAAATGATAAAGCAGCGGCAGGAAAGCGCCCGGCTCTATGAAGAGGGCGGGCGGCTGGAACTGGCCGAGCGCGAGGTCATGGAGATAGCGGTCATCGAGGAATTCCTGCCTCGCCAACTCGACCCGCGAGAGATCGAGGCAGCCGTCGCGCGGGCGGTCGCGGAAACCGAGGCAAGCTCGATCCGCGATATGGGCAAAGTGATGGGCGTGCTGAAATCCCGCTATGCCGGGCAGATGGATTTTGCCAAGGCCGGCGCCGCGGTAAAAACCGCGCTGGGCTCGTGACGGCCGGGCCGCACGCACGCCGCAGATGACCCAGACCCAAACCCAGACCCAGACCATGGCGCCCCGCGATCCGGACTTTGCCGATCGCATCGCTGCGAGCTTCGTTCGTCAGGCGGCCATGCGCACGCTGGGCATCGAGCTGCGCTCAGTGGCGCCGGGTCTTGTGGTGCTGGCTTTTGATGCCGCCGCGGGGCTTGGTCAGCAGCATGGGTTCGTGCATGGCGGGGTGCTGGCAACGGCGCTCGACAGTGCCTGCGGATATGCGGCGTTGTCGCTCTCGGATGCCGGGGCCGAGGTGTTGACGGTGGAGTTCAAGGTCAACTTCCTTGCACCGGCGGCTGCGTCGCGTTTTGTCTGCGAGGGGCGCGTTCTGAAATCCGGACGGACGCTCACGGTCTGCGAGGGTCAGGCGCGAGACAGTGCAGATGTTCTCGTGGCCACCATGAACGCGACCATGATTTTGCGTCACCCCAACGGGTGAGCCGACATCGAGACCGGGCCGCAGCGCCCGTGGCGTCACTCGAACGCGATCTCATAGCGAGATTTCAGGCGGGCCAGCAGCGCCTCGTCATCGAGCCGGCCTTCGGTGCAGCTCTGCGGGAAAAGAACGCTCGCCCGGTCGAAGACAAGCGCGTCAAGCGCGGTGCGCCGGCGCAACAGATCCAGGAACGCCTCCTCGCTGCACCCGGCGGCCAGGCGCAGCCCGGCCTGGCTCTCATTGACCCGTTCGACCTGCGGCGCCGGCCGGTCTGCCATCGCGGCGACATCGGCGGCAATGCTCTGCATATCGCCGCTATAGATGCGGTCAAAGCGCAGCAGAGCGGCATCGAGCTCGGCGCTGTCCGTGCCCACGCTGACTTCCCTGAGCTTGAGGATGTCGCCGACAACGAGGCGGGCGAGCGTGCTGGCCGACATCTCCTTGTCGAATTCGACAAAGCTCATGTTGCGAAAGCGCTGCCGCTCGGGGGTTTCGGCAAACTTGCTCTTGGTCGCACGGCTCGCGAAATAGCTGAAGATCGAAAAATAGCGCAGGGCCGGGTCGCGCAAAACCGTGAACACGAAGCCGCGGTCGAGCTGGCGCATCTGTTTGATCGGGAAATGGCCCGACAGAAACGGAACCGCGCTGGCCAAGCGCCAGGCCAGCGTGCCCCGTTCCAGCGTGTGCGGGTCCGGATGCGGCGCGCCGCGCGCGACGATGCGCGACACATGCAAGGCACGTGTGTCGAAGGCGCTGTAGAGCGCCTGTCCAAGGGCTGTGCCCGCGCATTTGGGAATGTGGACAAACCCAGCCTTCATGGCCGCCATACCTCCGCCATCATGCCTCTGCCGTTCTAAATCCAGCGTCAGCCAGGCCGCAGCAGCCGGATCTCGCGTTCGATCTCTTCTTTTAGCGTGACCCGCTCATTCGGGCTCAGAAACGCGCCGAGTTCGATTTCGCGTCCACCGCCCTTTAGCGTCAAGTAATTCTCGGGCCGGGCGTTCTTGTGCAGCGTCAGGCTGACCCAATAGGGGTTGGCCTGCCAGTGCCTGACCCGGCCATGCGGGTCGCGCCGCTCGACGGTGATGAGGTCGGGCCAGAGCCGCAATGTCTCGGTCAGCGACAAGGCGCGGGTGTTGCGGCGGATGAAGAACCACAGCAACCACACATGGAAGGCTGCAAGCGCCGCAAGAACCAGCATCGCGGTGGTTCCGAAGAAGGCGAGGATCGGAATGGCATAGGCCCCGCAAGAGCCGATGATCAGCCAGCGCAGCCCGCTTCTGGTCAGCGAGCGGTGCGGCCAGAGCGTCACCTCATAGGTCGGCTCTGGCCGGTCTCGATCGGTGGGGCCGGCCGGATCGTCCCCACCCGGGGCAGCCCGGTCTCCCAAACGTCAGTGTGCCGGGCCCTTGTCCCACATCTCGCGCGTGGGCAGGGTCTCGAACGTGTGCTCCGGCGGCGGATTGGGCAGGGTCCATTCCAGCGTGTCGGCATGCTCGCCCCAATAGGCCGGTTCGCTCACCCGGGTGCCGCGCAAAAGCGTATAGCCCACGATGTAGAAGAAAAGCAGGAACGACGCGAAGGCCAGGAACGCCCCCAGCGAGCTGACATAGTTCCAAAGCGCGAACTGCTCGGGATAGTCGATATAACGCCGCGGCATGCCCTGATAGCCCAGGAAGTGTTGCGGAAAGAAGGTGATGTTCGAGCCGATGAACATCATCCAGAAATGGATCTTGCCAAGCAGCTCAGGATATTGCCGGCCGGACATCTTGCCGATCCAATAATAGATCCCGGCGAAGATGCAGAACACCGCACCCAGGCTCATCACATAGTGGAAATGCGCCACCACATAATAGGTGTCGTGCAGCGCCCGATCGATGGCCGCTTGGCTCAGCACAATCCCCGTCACGCCGCCGAAGGTGAAGAGAAACAGGAAGCCGAAGGCCCAGAGCATCGGCGTTTTGAACTCGATCGACCCGCCCCACATCGTGGCGATCCAGCTGAAGATCTTAACGCCTGTCGGTACCGCGATGACCATGGTCGCCAGCATAAAGTAGGTCTGCTGGGTCAGTGTCATGCCCACTGTGTACATGTGGTGCGCC
>JBCDDO010000024.1:0-13118 GCA_039180245.1 Pseudomonadota bacterium
GCAAGCTCGGCCTCAGGCATGTCATGGATCGTAACGCCCGCATCGACCAGCACCTTTTTGCCGATGGCGTCGAGCCGGTCCCAGACCTGGCCGATCTCGGTCGAGACATCGACAAAGCTCTCATCGATCATCGCCTGCAGATCCTCGGGCAGATCGGCAAAGCTGTCGGGGTTCATCACCAGCGCAAAGCTGACCGAATAGGCATAGACCTCGGTGATGTCGGTCAGGAAGGGGCCGAGCTGGAAGGCCAGGCCGCCGCCGCCATAATCGATCATCGTGCCGTCGATGGTGCCTTTTTGCAGCGCCTCGGCCATGGCGGTGGGGGGCAGTCCGACGGGTTTGCCGCCCATACGCGCAATGAATTGCCCCACCGCGCGCGAGGCCGGCCGCAGCGCCTTACCCTGAAAATCCTCGACCGCCAAAACCGGCCCGCCCTTCATGTTGATCTGCCCGGGCGGGTGCATGAAGGTGGCCAGCACCTTGACGCCGCGATGCTCGGGGTCGATCAGCGCCCGCAGGCGAGGGTCGTTGATCACCCGCGTGGCCTGTTCGGCCGAGCAAAACAGAAACGGCATATTGGTGATCTCGGTGAGCTCGAACCGGCCCGGCGTGGCCCCATGCAGCACCCAGGTGATGTCGGCCTGGCCGTTCGCGGCGAGATCGTAATAGGCCGGGGGCGGACCCATCTGCGCGCCGTGCAGGATCTCAAAACTCAGCCGTCCGTCGGATTTCTCTTCCAGCTCCGCGGCCCAGGCGTCGATCCATTGCGACATGCCATGCTTGCCGGTCACATAGCTGGCCACTTTCAACTCATAGGGTTCGGCCAGCGTGGCCGAGCCCATCAGCGTCAGCGCCGCGGCGCCGATCCAGGTCGATAGTTTCATGTATCCTCCCTAAGCGCCTTTAGGCGTCTTGTCGAAAAATCCCCAGCCTCTCTTGCGCCGCGCGGTCCGAAAAGCTGAACAGAACCAGATCGGTGTCCGCTTTGAGCTGGATCTGGGTCCAGTTGGGCGCCACGAAGGTGTCGTTCTCCTCAAAGGTGAACTCGGTCTCGTCGATGAACGCCGTGCCGCGCCCTTCGGACACGCAAAAGACGGTGCTTTCGGTGGAGCGGGTGGCAACAGTCTCGAACCCCGCCGGCAGATATTGCAGGAAGGCCGCGATCGTGGGCAGCACATGTCCGCCATCATTGGGATTGGCATAGACCATCTTATGGCCATGGCGCGGGTCGATCTCGTCGCCCGCGGCAATCTGCATCAGCGCATCGCGGCTGGGCCCGTAGGGGTAGCGGAAGATCGGCGAATACGGCTTCTGCTCGGCCCCAAGAAAGGGCCGCAGGCCGCGGCCAAACCGCGGCTCGCTGTCATTGTCGGCGCGATAGATCGGCTGCTGGTCGGTCTCGTTCTCTTCGGCAAATTTGACCCCGAAGAAATTGACCAGCGGGATGTCCAACCCGTCGAGCCAGATCATCGGCCCATCGCCGGTGTTCTCATGATCATGCCAGCACCAGTTCGGGGTGGTGATGAAATCGCCCCGCTCCATGGTGCAGCGCTCGCCCTCCACCGCCGTGTAGCCGCCGGAGCTTTCCAGAACGAAGCGGATGGCGCCCTGGGTGTGCCGATGCGCGGCCGCGATCTCGCCCGGCAGCACCAGCTGTAGCCCGGCAAAGAGCGTCTGCGCGATGCCCGGGCGTTCGAGCCCGGGGTTTTTCAGCGCCAGCACCCGGCGTTCGGCCTCTTCAGCCGAAATCCGCTGGCCGGCATCCATCAGCAGCGGGCGCAAATCGGCATAATGCCACACATGCGGCAGGCCCATCGAGGTTGGCGAAAAGGAGACGAGCTTGTGATAGATCTCCCAAAGCGGGATCGTCGAATGCTGGCCCATCTCGGCATAGGCCTCGGCCAGATGCGGGTGGATGGGGTTTTCGATGTTCATTCTGCCGCCACCTTTCTTGCTGCATCGCGCACCAGATCGCGCCAATCAGCCTCTTTGGAAACGACCCCCTCGAAAGAGGCGATCTGAGCCTGAACGATTTCGGGGTCGGTGCCAAGGACCGGTCCGCCCTGCATGGCAAGGCGCGCTGCATCCACCATCAGCCGCCGAAACTCGACAATTGCCAGATCGGAGGCGCCCAGCACATCTTTGCTGCGGTCGACCCGTGCGCCCATCGACACCCACATGGCAATGTCCTGATTGGGGATGCCTTTGATGCCGGTGAAGTTGCCGTCGGCCATCCGCGCACGGCTCTGGCGGAACCGATTGGCCATGGTTCCATAGGTTTGCCAGGTGAGGGGGTCGAGATCCTCGCCGGGCACTGCATGGGCAAAGGCGCGCCAGGCAGCGGTGTCGGGCGTCGTCTCCGGATCGCCCCAGGCGATGAAATGAAACATCGAGCTCACATCGTCGATGGGCACGATCACCGTGGCGACATTGTATGAGGAGTTGGGCGGGATCAGCGACTGATAGGGCGCGATGTATTCGGTCACACGGATGTAGTTCTGGCTGGCGGCCTTTTTGATCGGGCGCCGAATGGCCGCGTAATGAAAGCCATAGGGGGTGGTCTGGGTCTGCATCCGCGGGGATTTGTCGGTCGAGGGCCGGTACCAGCTTGTGTCATCGGCCGCAGCCCCCTCGACGCGGGCCGGCACCATATCCGAGGAATGCAGCGATGAGGAATGGGCGCTGTCGATCTGGCCTTCTGTGATCTGGGCCCAATTGGCTGGAACGCGGATTTTCAGGATCGAGGTCCGCTGATCGGCCGAAGGCGCAAAGGCGGGCCGCTGGAAGGGTCGCAGCGCCGACGGATCGCCGAGCCAAGCCCAGATGAAGCCGCCCCATTCCTCGACCGGGTAGCTGCGGGCGCGTACCTTGTCCTTGAGCGGGCTGCCATCGGGCTCGGAGGACATTGCGACCACCTTGCCCGTCACATCGAACTTCCAGCCGTGATAGAGACATCGAAGCCCGCATTCTTCATTGCGGCCGAGCACCAGCGAGGCCTTGCGATGCGGGCAAAGCTCGTCGAGAAGGCCAAGCGCGCCGTCGCTGTCGCGAAAGAGCACAAAACGCTCGCCCAGCGCCTCGATCAAAAGCGGCGGCCCGTCGCGCTCGACACTCTCCTCGCCAAGACAGACCGGCGTCCAATGCGCCCGCATCAGCCCGCCCATCGGGGTGCCCGGCCCGACTTTGGTCAGGATGTCGTTTTCGGCGCGGCTGAGCATCGTGTCACCTGGCTGGTCATTGATGTCGCAATCACGATACCAGCGACGGGCGGTTTGACAAGGTAAAATTAGGTATCTAATTATTTTCCTGCAGGCGAGAGGAGGCAGAGGTGCCAGAGACGATATCGGCCAGAGTGACCGCAAGACGGGACCTGACACCGGCCATTCGCGAGTTCGTCTTGGCGCCTGCACCCGGCTTCACGCTGCCCGCCGCGGAGCCTGGCGCCCATATCGGGGTTGAAACCCCATCGGGTGCCTGGCGGCAGTATTCGCTGGTCACGCCTGCGCAAGAACCAGCCTGCTACCGGATCGCGGTGAAACGCGAGACGGATGGGCGCGGCGGCTCCGATGCAGTCCATACCGGCTGGGCCGAGGGTTCTGAGATTCTCCTGACCGCGCCGAGCAACAGCTTCGCGCTGCAGGCTGCGCCGAGATACCTGCTGATTGCCGGCGGCATCGGGGTCACCCCGATCTACGCGATGGCACAGCAGCTGGTCGGGCAGGGCGCCGATCTTGAGATGATCTATTGCACCAGAAGCCGCGCCGAGACCGCCTATGCCGATGCGCTGGAGGCGCTATTGGGCGACCGCTTGACCCTGCATCACGATGGCGGTGACCCCGAAGAGGTCTATGATTTTTGGGATCATTTCGCCGAGCCGCAGATGGCGCATGTCTATTGCTGCGGGCCATCGGCACTGATGGAGGAAATCAAGGCGATCTCTGGTCACTGGCCCGAGGGCCGGGTGCATTTTGAGGATTTCGCCGGGGTTGAGGGCCTGCGCGCCGACGATGTTGCCTTTGACGTGGCGCTGCAAAAGACCGGGCTGACCGTCAGCATTCCCGCGGATCGGTCGATCTTGGAGGCCCTGCGCGCGGCAGGGATCAGCACCCCCAGCTCTTGTGAAAGCGGCACCTGCGGCACCTGCAAGGTCGGGTTGATCGCAGGGGCGGTGGACCACCGCGATATGGTGCTGATGGAGCATGAGAAGGCCGATCACATCATGATCTGCGTCTCGCGGGCGGCCTCGGGCGGGCTGGTCCTTGACCTCTGACCCGATCCGCCTGGGCGCGCTCGGGCTGGGCCGCGGCTTTGCGCTGACCGCGCCGGCGCTGGCCGCGCATCCCGGCATTTCGCTGGTCGCGGCGGCAACCCGATCCGCGGCGGCGCTGCGGGCATTTGCCGAGGCTTTCGGTGGCCGGGTCTATGCGGCGTATGATGAACTGCTGGCCGATCCGGCGGTCGAGCTTGTCTATGTCGCGACCCCGCACGAGCTGCATCGAGAGCATGTCTGTGCGGCGCTGCGCGCGGGCAAGCATGTGGTGGTCGAAAAGCCTCTGGCCATCGCCTTGGCCGATGGCGCCGCGATGGTCGCCTGTGCCCAGGAGGTCGGGCGGCAATTGCTGGTCGGCCCCAGTCACAGCTACGATCCGCCGGTTGCGCTTGCTGCGCAGATCATCGCCTCCGGCAGGCTCGGCGCACCAAAGCTCCTGCATGGGCTGATGGCAACCGATTTTCTCTACCGTCCGCGGCGGCCCGAGGAGCTGCGCACCGCCGAAGGGGGCGGCGTGGTCTTCTCGCAGGCCATCCACCATATCGATGTCGCGATGCGGCTGCTGGCCAGCCCGCCCGTCGCCGTTCAGGCCGTCACCGGGGCCTGGGACCCGGCACGCCCGACCGAAGGCGCCTACAGCGCGCTTGTCGAGTTCCGGTCCGGCGCGACGGCCACGCTCACCTATTCCGGCTATGGTTGGTTCGACAGCGATGTCTGGATGGACGATATCTCCGAGCTTGGCTGTCCCAAGACGAGCGATCGGTCGGGCGCCGCGCGCCGGACGCTGGCGGCCATGGCAGACGAAGCCGCCCACAAGAAAACCCGCGCCTTTGCCGGGCTCGACGCGCTCGCCCAGCCGACACATCACGAACATTTCGGCCCGGTGATCGTGTTTTGTGAACGCGGCGACATCCGCCTCACCCCATCAGGCGTTTTGGTCTATGGCGAAGAAGGGGTTGAAGAGCTTGCCGCCCCGTTTGCCGGGCCGCGGCAGGGCTTTGCCCAGGCTTTGGTCGAGGCGCTGTGCGGCGGGCCGCGCCCGCTGCAAACCGGGCTCTGGGGGCTGATGGCCTTGCGCGCCTGCCATGCACTTTTGCAAAGCGCCCGCAGCAAGACGCGGGTCGAGATCTCGAAGGTGACCGATGCCTGACCTCACGCTGTCGCTGGCCATGGGCGATTATGACCGCACCCGGCCGATACATGACGGCCGGGTGAAGATCGACGGGGTCGCGCCGGTGGTGATGCTGCAATCGCCTGAGGAGATGTTTTTCAACGCCTTTCGCCACCAGACCTGCGATGTAACCGAGCTGTCTCTGAGCTCCTATTGTGTCTCGCTGACCCGCGAAAACCCGCCCTATATCGCGGTGCCGGTGTTTTTAAGCCGCGCCTTCCGGCACAGTGCCATCTACATCCGCAGCGATCGTGGCATCGATGGGCCGTCCGCGTTGCGGGGCCGACGCATCGGCATTGCCGAGTACCAACTCACCGCCAATGTCTGGGCCAGGCAGATCTTGTCCGAGCATGGCGTCGCGCCCAATGACATCACCTGGGTGCGCGGCGGTATGGACACGCCCGGCCGCCCCGAAAAACTCAGCTTTAACCCGCCACAAGGGCTGGTGATCGAGCCCGCGCCCGAAGGGACGACGCTGAACGCAATGCTGGCCGCGGGCGAGATCGACGGTTTCATCGGCCCGCGTTGGCCGCGCTGCTTTGCCGACGGGCATCCGCACGTGGCGCGTCTGTTTCCCGACAGCCAGGCGGCGGAAGCCTGGTATGCGCGCACCCGGATTTTTCCGATCATGCATGTGCTGGGCCTGCGCCGCAGCTTGGCCCAGGCGCATCCCTGGCTGCCCGGGGCATTGCTCAAGGCCTTCTCCCAGGCAAAATCGCTGGCCATCGCGGCGCTCGCCGACACCTCGGCCAGCAAGGTGACCATGCCCTTTGTCGAAGAAACGCTGCTGAGAGCCCAGAACATGGGCGGCGCATTGTGGAGCTATGGTGTGAAGGGCAATGAACCCACGCTCGAGGCGTTTCTCGACGCGCATTTCAGCCAGGGTCTGTCGCCGCGCCGACTGACGCTTGAGGCGCTTTTCCACCCGGCAACCTATGAAGGCTATGCCCTGTGACGGTCGCGCCGGGCAGCGTCTTCCAGATCTCGGTCGCAGATGGCTATGGCTATGCTCAGCTGCGTGCATGCCATCGCGTCTATGGCGACATTGTCGGGCTGGACGGGCGGATCTTTGCCCGGCCGGTTGCGGATCTGACGGCGCTGTGCCTGTCGCATATCCTGATCTTTCCGTTGAGGGCGGCCATCGCGGCCGGCGCGGTGGCGGCCATGCCGGCGGGCACTGCCCGCGTCGACGGCCCGCCGATCCCTGACTTCAAATTTGCCGTGCGCGATGCTGCCGGCGCGCCGATTTATTGGTGGATTTGGACCGGCGAGGAGATTGTTCTGGCCGAACCGATGCGGGATCTGGCGACGCTGCCTGAGCGTGTTGTGGCAAGCTGCGACCAGTTTCTGGAGATTTGGGATCGGGCGGCGGTTCGCGACCACTAGCCCAGCGAGGGGGCACGGCAAAGATGTCGGGACCGGGCGCGCCGCGCCGTCCTCGGCGCAGTCGCCTTCAACAATGCGACCCTCCAGGCGGCAATTCGGGTCCAAATCCGGGCACGCGTTCAAAACCGGCCGTTCTCTCTTGGGCGGGCTTGACAAGATCCGGTCCGAGCGCGTGGGTTAAAGGTATGACGTGGGGCCGAAAAACACGGTGATGACCAGCCAGGATGATCTCGATCGGGTGCGGCAGGGCTGGGCGGTTGCAGCCGGGCTGCCGGACCGCACTGCGCAGACGTTCTATGCAACCCTTTTCGCGCAGGACCCGTCGACCAAGCCGCTCTTTCGCGGTGATCTGGCGCTGCAAGGCCGCAAGCTGGTCGATACGCTGGGGTTTATCGTCGACCATCTCGACGCGCCCGACCGGTTGATGCCGGCCGCCCGATTGCTGGCCATCCGGCATGTCGCCTATGGCGTGACGGCGGCGCATTATGGCGCGGTCGGCACAGCCCTGATCACGACGCTGCGCACGCTGTTGGGTTCGCGCTTCAGCGATGCCGATGAGGCTGCCTGGCGCAACGTCTATGGCGGGCTCAGCGACGCGATGATCGCAGCAGCCTATCCCGGCCAGACCTAACCTTTCGGATAGGCCCCCCTGTTCCGATGCGCGCTGGCCGGTCCTGCGCCTGTCGGGTAAGCACGGCCGCCAGGAGGTCACCTGTGCAGATCCATGTGTTTTCCTCGGCCGAGCCCGATGCCGGCGCGGTCATTCTGAGCCAGATCGACGCGCTTGACGCGCAACCTGCCTTTGTCGCGCTGACCGGCAATATCGACAGGACCACCGGCCCGCTTATTCCGGCATTGGAGGCGCTTGCCTGTCCGACATTGCGCGCCAGCTCCTGCCAGGGGGCAATGAGCGATGCAGGACCCACCGCCGGACTGGCCGCTTTTGTGATCGTCGATCCGGCCGGCAGTTACGGCGCGGCCTGTCGCAGCTTTGCAGCCGGGGCCCGGGATGCCGCCCGCCAGGCCACCATTGCAGCCTTGGCGCAGGCCGCGCGTCCCGGCGAGAAGCCCGATCTTGTCTGGATCTCCAGCACGCCAGGTGCTGAGGAGACGGTGCTGGATGGCATCGCCTCGGTCGTCGGAACGGATGTGCCCATCATTGGTGGCAGCGCGGCCGACAACGATGTCGGGGGGGCCTGGTTTGTCGGCGATGCGGCGACCCATTGCGCCGAGGGGGTGGCGGTGGCGGTGCTGTTTCCCTCGACCGCGGTCTCATTTGCCTATCAGAGCGGATATGCGCCGACCGGAAAGCGTGGACGCGCGACGCGGGCCCGCGGCCGCATGCTATATGAAATCGACGGGCGGCCCGCCGCAGAGGTCTATCAAGCCTGGACCGGCGGCGCGGTTGCTGCACCGGCCGACGGCACCCAGCCAATCCTTGCCGAGGCGACGCTTTGGCCTTTGGGGCGCGAAGTCGCTCATCTGGGCCCTGTGCCCTACCATCTGCTGGCCCATCCGGCCGCGGCAGATGCCTCCGGCGCGCTGCATCTCTTTGCCGATATCTGCGAAGGTGAGACGCTGTGCCAGATGGAGGGGTCCATTGACGGGCTCGCCGCGCGCGCCGGCCGTGTGGTCACACTGGCGCGCCGGGCCGGAGGGCTGGCGGCCGATGAGGTGGCCGGGGCGTTTGTGATTTACTGCGGCGGTTGTATGATGACGTTGAGCGCTCGAATTGACGAGGTCGTGGCCTCGATCCGCGCTGACTTGGGCACGGCGCCCTTTGCCGGGACATTTACCTTTGGCGAACAGGGCCCGATCATCGGATCGGGCAATCGACACGGAAACCTCATGATTTCCTGTATCATATTTGCAAAGTAGCACCCGTCGGGGCGTGTATTGGCCGAAGATGAACAACTGCGCGAGGCTCTTTTGGAGCTGGAGGTGTTGCGTGCGCGCGAGGCTCGCATGCACAGAACCACCCGTGCCTTGTTGGACTGTATCGAAGCGTTCACCCATGCGCCGGATCCCGATGGCGCGGTCAGCGCGCTGTTTGCCACGCTGCGCGATGTTCTGGGCGCCGATTGCAGCGTGTTGATCCGATGCCAGGCGGGCAGCCGACCGAGGATCGTTTCAAGCACCGAGCCTGCGCTGATCGATCAAGAGCTGGCGCCGCCCTTCGACCCCACAAAGCGGATCCGAAACCTGGCCGATATTGCGGCGTCGGGCACCTGGCACGGTGCCCCTCTGACCGGGTATCGCGCCGCCTTGCTCGCGCCTGCCAAAGGTCCGCACGGCACCAAGCATGCCCTGATCTGCCTGCGGCGAACCGGCAGCTTTGCCAAGACCGATGAGCCGATCATCGAACGCGTGGCCGGCTTGGCGCTCCAGGCGGTGACGGCACGTGCGCTGGCGGCCGAAAACGCCCTTCTGGCCGCAACGATCCAAGGATCTTCCTCGGGTTTTGCCATTGCGGACGCAACGCGGCCCGAGCACCCGCTGGTCTATGTCAATGACGCGTTTCAGCGTCTGTCGGGCTATTCCGCCGCCGAGGTGATCGGAAAGAACTGCCGTTTTCTGAATGCCGAGCCCCGGGATGCGCCCAGCCGGCAACGCCTGCGCGACACCGTTGCCCAGGCCAAGGCCGGGCGGTTCTTGCTGCGCAACCGCCGCAAATCCGGCGAGATGTTTTGGAACGAGCTGGCGATCTACCCGGTCTATGACCCAGGCGGCACGGTCACCCATCTGGTGGCCACGCAAACCGATGTGACCGATCATGTCGAAGCCCGGGCCGAACGCGACCGGATGCAGGCCTGGATGGAGCGGGCGTTGGCAGCAACCGACGATGCTCTGGTCCTGCTCGATCGTGATCTGACGGTGCTTTATGCCAATGCCGCGATGTCGGATTTGTTTCCGGTTGGGCCCAGGGGCTGGGGCGCCGGCCAGGCTTTTGGCGACCTGCTCGATCGGTACCAAACCGAAATGACCCGCCGGTCGGACCGGCGGGTGCCCAAGATCGAGCTCAACGACATCGAAGCGCTGCTGGCGCTCAGCGCCGGGCGCGAGTTCGATCTGGCCGATGGACGATCGGTGCTGATGCGCGCCCGCGCCATGGATGAGGGTGCCGTGGTGCTGTGCGTGACCGATTTCACCGCGCAGAAAGCCGCGCGGATGCTGCTTGAACAACGCTTGAGCGCCATTGAGGCCTCGCATGACGGGATTGCCATCACCGATGACGATGGGCGGCTGGCCTATCTCAACCGGGCCGCGGCGACGGCGCTGGGTTACGTCTCCTCACATGCAGCGCTTGGGCGGAGCTGGTCGAGCGGCTATGACAGCGAGACGTTGCCCGATCTGCGCCATGGGTTTTCGGCCCGGCTGCGGCGCAGCGCCGACCGAGATCGGCCGGCTGCCGAGCATGAGGTCACCGCCTCTGCGCTGGCCGCTGGCGGCGCGGTGATCGTGCTGCGCGACATCACCGATCGGGTGAAGATCGAGCGGCGCGAGGCCGCGCTGCGCGACGCACTGGCCCAGGCGCAACGGCGCGAGGCGGTTGCGCAACTGGCCGCGGGGATCGCGCATGACTTCAACAATCTGCTCTCGGCAATCACCGGCTCGGCCCATCTGATCAGCACCGATGCCACCACGCCCGAGACGGCGCGCAGCCATGCACAGCGCATATCGGCCGCAGGCAACCGTGCCGCCCGGCTGGTCAACCGGCTGCTCGACCGGGGCGGGACGCCGGGCCAGGGCGGTGTGTTTGATCTGCGCGATGCGCTGTCCGACATGCCGCAACTGGTGCAAAGCAGCCTGCCGGCGACGATCCGATTTGCCGCCCAGCCCGCGCCGAGCACCCTTTTGCGGGGCGATGCCGATACGCTTGGCCAGATTGTGGTCAATCTGATCCTGAATGCCCGCGATGCCATTGGCGCCGGGCCGGGCGAGATCACCCTGACGATCGCCCAGATGCAGCCCGACCATCTCCGAACCCTGCCTATCGGCACTCTGCAGCCAGGCACCGGCTATGCCTTGCTGACCGTATCTGACAGCGGCGCGGGCATGGATCCTGCAACGATGGCGCGTGCGTTCGAGGCCTATTTCACCACGAAAGGCGATGCCGGCACCGGGCTTGGCCTTGCAATGGTTGCCAGTCAGATGCTTGCGGTCGGCGGCGGCATCGACCTCGCCTCGGACCCCGAGGTAGGAACAAGCGTCAGCCTCTTCTGGCCCTGCGTTGCGGCCGCGCCCGCTGAAGAGCTGATCTACGAAACGACGCTCACGGTTGATGCGCTGCGCGGCATGACCATCCTGGTGGTCGATGATGAGCCGGAGATCGGCGAAGTTCTGCAAAGCTATCTGGAGCGCTTCGGGGCCGAGGTCTGTTTGTGCGTCGAGACCGCAGATGCGATCGAGGCGGTGACCGAGGCACCGACGGCCTGGTCCGCGCTCGTCACCGATTACGACATGCCCGGGCTGACCGGGGGCGATCTGGTCGAACAGGTGGCGCAGCTCGCCCCGGATCTGCCGGTTTTTCTGGTTACTGCGCTCGCGCGGCGGCTTGTCGACCCGCGTGTGGCGCCAGACCGTGTGGCCGGCATCTTTGCCAAGCCCGTTGATCTGGCCCGGCTTTGTGCGGCCCTTGCGAGCGTCAGCGCGGCTGGAGAGAAGGAGAGGATTGATGCGGTTGCTGCTCGCCGACGACCATGACCTGGTGCGCGAAACGCTGTCGGCGTTCTTGGAAGCGGCCGGCGACATCACTGTCATCCAGGCGCCGGATTTGCCCGATGCCTGTGCCCGTCTTGCCGATGACGGCCCGTTCGACCTGACATTGCTCGACTACAGCATGCCCGGGATGGACGGTCTTGAGGGGTTGGCCAAGGCCATGTCGGTGGCCGGCGGCAAGCCCGTCGCACTGATGTCAGGCATTGCCACCAAGGTTGTGGCGCAGGAGGCGATTGCGGCCGGGGCGATTGGCTTCATGCCAAAGACGATGGGGGCGAAATCCGTGGTCAACGCCGTGCGTTTCATGGCCATGGGCGAGACCTATGTGCCGATGGATTTCATGACCGCCGAGGAGGTCGAGCCCGAGACACCCCTGGCCGGGAAGCTCAGCCCGCGCGAGCGCCAGGTGCTGTCGGGGCTCTGCCGGGGTCTGGCGAACAAGGAAATCGCCCGCGAGCTCGACCTGCAGGAGGTGACCATCAAACTGCATGTCAAAACGCTGTGCCGCAAACTCGATGCGAAGAACCGCACCCATGCGGCGATGATCGGAAAGGAGGCCGGGCTCAGCTGAGCCCGGCCAAACCTCGTTCAAAAAAGCAGCGCGTCGGCGAGCTGATCGAGCAGCACCGCACCCAGATCGTCATGATCGAGCACTCGGACCGTGGTGCCGCCCAGGCTGAGCGCCACCGCATCGCCGGTCCAGCTCAGATGCTCATCGGTCCATTGCGCCTCGGTCCCCTCCGACAGCAGCGAAAGCGCCCGCAGATCCAGCGTATCGCCCTCACTGGCGCGGAAATCGGTGATCACATCCTGCCCACCATCGAGGTCGTCGCTGCGGAACACAAACCGATCGGCCTCCGCGCCGCCGGTTGCGGTGTCATTGCCCGCGCCCAGATAGAGCCGGTCGACCCCGGCGCCGCCATTCAGCACATCATCGCCCGTATGGCCGCTGAGATGATCGGCCCCGGCATCGCCGGATATGACATCGGCGCCCGACCCGCCGGTCAGGTGATCGTTGTCATCGCCGCCGAAAAGCGTGTCATCGCCCGAGCCACCATCGACATAGTCGCGCGCATCGCCCCCGAAAAGGTCATCCGCGCCCGACCCGCCGCTCAGCCGATCCGTGCCGCCGTCGCCCGCCAGAACATCGGCATCCGACCCGCCATAGAGCCTGTCGTCATTGAGCCCGCCCGACAGGCTGTCGGCACCGGACCCGCCCTCCAGCAGATCAGCACCCGACCCGCCGCTCAGCCCATCCTCGCCGCTGCCGCCTTTGAGCGTGTCGGCATCTGCGCCGCCGGAAAGCTGGTCATCCCCCGACCCGCCATCGAGCATGTCGGCCCCGGCATCCCCGTAAAGCGCGTCATCCTCGCTGCCGCCGCTCAGATGGTCGTCATCGAGCCCGCCATAGAGGATGTCGGCGCCCGAGCCGCCAAAAAGGCTGTCGGCATCCGTGCCTCCATAGAGCAGGTCATGCCCGGCCGAGCCGTTGAGCGTGTCAGCACCCGTCCCACCATAGAGGATGTCGTCATCGGGGCCGAGCAACGTGCCGTTTTGGTCAAACCGTGCGCC
>JBCDDO010000025.1:0-12992 GCA_039180245.1 Pseudomonadota bacterium
AGGACGGTTGGACACAGTCTCGCCGTTCAGAAGGAAGGTTGGCGTGGCCCGAATTCCGTCGCGCGCGGCATTCTCCTGATACCCAGCGACCAGCGCATTGGCATAGACCTGATCCGACAGACAGGCCGAGAGCTCATCATCGGTCAGCCCAGCCAGCTTGCCGATCTGGCGCAGCGCATTGGCCACCGCGGCATCATTGCCGGCCTTGGTCCAGCTCGGTTGGGTGCGGTAGATCTCATCGGAGATGCCGAAATAGCGCGCCTGCCCGCCGCATCGTGCGACCATCGCCGCCCAAAGCCCGTAGCGGTCGAAGAACACCTCGCGCACCACCAGCTTGACCTTGCCGGATTCGATATATTCGCTCTTCAACGAGGGCAGGACATTGTTGTGGAACCGCGCGCAATGCGGACAGGTGAACGAGGCATACTCGATCAGCTCCACCGGTGCCGACGGATCGCCCAGCACCATCTCGACCAGGCGCGGATCGGCCTCTTGCGCGCGCAACGTCGTTGCGGTGGCGGCGGCAAAGAGCGTCGCGGCGCCGCTCAGCAGCGCGTGGCGACGGGTCAGCATCGGGATGGGCAGATAGGTTGGCCTTTGTGTCATCGTTTCGGCTCCTTTGCTTGGCGGCCCGCCGCACGGCGTGCAATGGCAAGGCCCAGCCGTTCCAGTGAATGTCTCAGATCCGGGTCCGCAACCTCCGAGACGGTCTCTTCGATGCGCGACTTCGTCGCGGCCTGGGCCTCTTGGCCGGCGTCAACCTCCGGCGCGCCGGCAAAATCGAAGCCCGCCACCTGTTCGGCAAACCCGGCATGCGCCTCTTGCACCAGACGGATGCGCGCCACGGCGCGATACCCAAAACAGGCATTCACCCGCTCGATGATCTGCGGCGCCATCATCTCGATTTCCGGACCGCGGCCGGGTGTGCCGCGCAGCTCAAGCGTCCCGCCCAGCGCCCGCCCACGCCGGGTGATCCCGACCGGGGCGCACACGGCACCGGCAACCGGGCCGACAATTTCCATCCAATCCGTGATCAGCCGGGTCTCGGTCAGCCCCCGCCGGGCCGCGGCCTTGCCCAGATTGGCCGCCAGATAGCGCGCGGCCGGCGCAAACCCGGCCCGACGCCGCGAAGATGCCGGCCGATCTTCCCCCCGTGCTGGCTTGCTGCCGCCTGCCATACGTCCCGTCAGCTCCGATCGCTCTTGCCTTTGGACCCGCGCATGCGATCCTTTCGGGCATGTTGCCAACGCACCATACCGTCATGCGCGCCGCAGGTAAGGGCCAATTGCCCGGCCGGCTTGCTCAACTCGCCGTGAAACCGACGTGATCGCACCGGCTTTGCTTGGCTGGTACGACCGCCACGCGCGGGTTCTGCCCTGGCGGGTTGCGCCGGCGGCGCGGGCTGCGGGCGTGATGCCCGACCCCTACCGGGTGTGGCTGTCGGAGATTATGCTGCAACAGACCACCGTCGCCGCGGCCGCCCCGTATTTCGACCGCTTCACCGCGCTCTGGCCGCGGGTCGAGGATCTGGCGGCCGCGCTGGATGCGCAGGTGATGGCCGAATGGGCCGGGCTTGGCTATTACGCGCGGGCCCGCAACCTGCTCGCCTGCGCGCGCGCGGTCGCGGCGGACGGCGGGCGGTTTCCAACCTCCGAAGACGGCCTGCGGGCCCTGCCGGGCATCGGCCCCTACACTGCCGCTGCGATCGCGGCGATCGCGTTCGACAGGCCCGCGGTCGTTGTCGACGGCAATGTCGAGCGGGTGATGGCCCGGTTTCATGCCGAAGCCACGCCGCTGCCGGCCGCCAAGCGCCGGCTGACCGCCCTGGCCGCCGGTCACACGCCCACCGACCGGCCGGGCGATTACGCGCAGGCGGTGATGGATCTGGGGGCGACGATCTGCACCCCGCGGCGCCCGGCCTGCGGCATCTGCCCGGTGATGGAGCCCTGTGCGGCCCGGCGCGAAGGGCTGGCCGAGCAGCTTCCCGCAAAGGCGCCCAAAACCCCCAAACCGGTGCGCCAGGGCACCGCCTATCTTGCCTGCGACCCGTCGGGCCGGATCTTTCTGGAGCGCCGGCCAAATCGCGGATTGCTGGGCGGGATGCTGGGCCTGCCGGGCACGGAATGGAGCGAGGATCCGCCGGCGCCGGCCCTGCCCTTTGCGGCCGATTGGACGGTTGCGGGCCAGGTCCGCCACACCTTCACCCATTTTCACCTCCTCCTGACCGTCGAGGTGGCACGGGTGGCGACAGCGCCGGGGTTTGTCCCGCCCAAGCCCGACACCTTGCCCACGGTGATGCGCAAAGCGGTTCTGATGGGGCTGGACGCTTTGGACAACCAGACTTGACCCAGAGTGTGAACTGGCACAGTTGAGCGGGTCCCGGCTGCGGGCCATCTTTGCAGCCAGTGCTCGGCAGAAGGAGGAGGATCGATGTTCTTGCATGCGCTGCCCTTCGCGCTCTCCTTCGCGCTGGTGCCGCTTTACGCGATGAGCGCCATCAATGGCGGGGCAGGGATCTTGCTGGGCCCGATGGCCGGCTATGCGGTGATCTCGGTGCTCGATCGGCTGCGCGGGCATAATGAGACCAATCTCGATCCCGACACGCCCAGCGCGGCGCTGTTTTGGCACAAGCTCATCACCTGGAGCTGGCTGCCACTGCAGCTTGCGCTCATCTATGGCGGGCTGGCGGCGATCTTCCTGTCCGACCATTTGACCACCGCAGAAGGCATTTGTCTGATGGCGGCCATCGGCATCATCACAGGCAGCATCGGCATCAACTATGCGCATGAGCTGATCCATCAACGCAACAGGTGGGAGCGTCGGCTGGGTCGGGCGCTGCTGGTCACGGTGCTTTACGGGCATTTTGAGACCGAGCATCTTCGGGTGCACCATCTGCATGTCGCCACGCCTCGCGACGCGGTCACCGCGCGCTATAATGAGGGCTTCTGGCGGTTTTTCCCGCGCGTGCTGTGGCAGACCTTGGCCAGCGCCTGGGCGGCGGACCGGGCGATGCTGGCGCGCCGGACCCGTCCGGTCTGGCACCGCTCCAACCCGTTTTGGAGCTATGGGCTGGGCGCGTTTGTGTGCCTGGGGGCAGCTTACGCGATTGGCGGTTGGCACGCCGTGGCGCTTTTTGGCCTGCAGGCGCTGGTGGCCGTGCTGCATCTGGAGCTGGTCAACTACATTGAACATTATGGGCTGGTGCGCTTGCATCTGGGCAATGGCCGGTTCGAACCGGTGCGCCCGCATCACAGCTGGAACGCCTCGCAGGCCGTGTCGAACTGGCTGCTGATCAATCTGCAACGGCATTCCGACCATCACTACAAACCGGATCGGCGGTTTCCGCTGCTGCAGACCTACAGCCAGGACGAGGCCCCGCAGCTTCCGTTCGGCTATCCGCTGATGTGCCTGATGGCGGCCATTCCGCCGATCTGGCGGCGGGTGATGAACCGCCGGGTGCGCGACTGGCGAAGGCAACACTATCCGCAGGTGACCGACTGGGCCCCGGCCAAGCGTGGCGAGCCGATCTGCGCATGGGTGCAGAGCCAAAACCCGCGCGCGCCATGGGCTGGGCGCGGTCCGCCAGCGCCTGGGTGACCGAGCAGGGCGCCGAGGGGGATTGGTCGCGCCGCCATATCCTGTTTCCGATCTTTCGGGCGTTCTTTGCCCGGCATCGGGGCAAGACCGCGCTCGATATCGGCTGCGGCGAGGGCCAGCTTGTGCGGCTCGCCCGGGCCGACGGCATCGAGGCAAGCGGGCTCGACGTCACGCCGGCGCTGCTGGAGCGCGCCCGCAATCTGGACCCGCAAGGATGCTATCGGGAGGGCCGGGCCGAGGCGCTGCCCTTTGCGAATGCCAGCTTCGATCTGGTGCTCTCCTGCGTGGCACTTGTCGACATTCCCGATATCGACCGCGCGATCCCCGAAATGGCCCGGGTGCTGCGCCCGGGCGGTCGGATGCTGGTGGCAAACACCGGCAGCCAGTTTTCCGCCGGCCTGCCGGACGGCTGGCGCTATGACGCGGCCGGCCAGCCCCAGACATTTGGCATCGACCATTATCTGGAGCCGCGCGAGATTGTGTCGGAGTGGCGCGGCATTTCCGTGCTCAACCATCACCGGCCGCTTTCGGCCTATCTTCAGCGGTTTCTGGCCGCCGGCCTGGTTCTGCGCGCCTTTGACGAGCCGGTCGCGCGCAGCGATCGGCCCGAGAAAGACGCGCGCCACAACCGCGTGCCCTATTTCTGCGTCATGGAATGGGAACGGCCCGCCTGATTTGAACGGTCGCTGCGCTTATTGCGCGGCCATCTCGGCGCGGATCTGCTGGCGGAAAATGTCGATCGGCACCGGCTGGCCCTCAAGCTTGACATGCCAATAGGTCCACCCGTTGCAGGATGGCGCGCCCTGCACGGCCGCCCCCACCTGATGGATCGATCCGCGCGCATCGGCCGAGACCAGCGTGCCATCGGCCCGGACCCGCGCCTGATGGCGCCCGCATTGCGAGACCAGAACCTCGCCCGGCTGCAGCATCCCGCGCTCGACAAGCTGGCCGAAGGGCACCCGCGGCTCGGCCCGGCGCGACGGGGTCACCGTCACCGCCTCGGTGGTTGCCGGCTGCACCCGATCGATGCGCGCCCGCGCCGCGGCAACATAGGCGGGGTCGCGCTCGATCCCGATAAAGCGACGCCGCAGCCGCTTGGCCACCGCCCCGGTCGTGCCGGTGCCAAAAAACGGGTCCAGCACCACATCGCCCGGCCGGGTGCTGCCGACAAGCACCCGGTGCAGCAGCGCCTCGGGCTTTTGGGTTGGATGCGCCTTGGCGCCATCGACATCCTTGAGCCGTTCGGACCCGGTGCAGAGCGGGATCACCCAATCCGACCGCATCTGCAGATTGTCGTTGAGCGCTTTGAGCGCATCATAGTTGAAGGTGTATTTCTGCGCCTCGCCCCGCGCGGCCCAGATCAGCGTTTCATGCGCATTGGTGAACCGTTTGCCGCGAAAATTCGGCATCGGGTTCGATTTGCGCCAAACAACATCATTGAGGATCCAAAACCCCAAATCCTGCAAGGCCGCGCCCAGGCGGAAAACGTTGTGATAGCTGCCGATGACCCAAATCGCCCCATCCGGCTTGAGGAGGCGCCGGGCAGCGGTCAGCCATTCGCGGGTGAAATGATCATAAGCCTCGAAGCTGGAGAACTGGTCCCATGCATCGTCGACCGCATCGACCCGCGAATTGTCGGGCCGGTGCAGATCACCGCGCAACTGCAAATTGTAGGGAGGATCGGCAAACACCAGATCGACGCTGGAGGCTGGCAGCGCGCGCATGCGGGTGATGCAGTCGCCCTCAACGACGCGGTCGAGGGGCAGCCGCGGGTTCGGCAGATGGCGGGTCATGGCGCAACAGCAGCAATTTCAGCGATAATCGAATCATGAAGACAGAGAGTCTGCAGGTCAAATTAAATTTGAAATCAATCTGTTAGAGCGGTCTTCTGATACAACATATTGTGGATGGGCCGGAAAGATCGCCTATGATGCGGTGTCACGCCAAACCGCCGCAGCGCCGCAGCATGCGCCGGCACCCCATAGCCCGCATTGGTTTCCCACCCGTATCCGGGAAAGGCCTGCGCGAGCCTCACCATGATCCGGTCGCGGGTGACCTTTGCCAGGATCGACGCTGCGGCCACCGACAGGCAGAGCCCGTCACCCCCGATCAGCGGTTTCGCGCGGCAGGGCAGCCCGGCGGGAACCTGCGTGCCGTCGATCAGTGCGAAGTTCGGCGGGCCGCGCAGGGCGGCCACGGCCCGGCGCATCGCCAGGGCTGTGGCTTGTGCGATGTTCATCGCATCGATCTCCTCGACGCTGGCCTGGCCAATGCCGGTTTCGGCATGGGCGAGGATTTCGGCATATAGCGCCGCGCGCTTTCGGGGTGACAGACGCTTGGAATCGTCGATGCCCGGCGGCACCGACGCCTCATCCAGAACCACCGCGGCCGCCACCACGGGGCCGGCCCAGGGCCCGCGCCCAGCCTCGTCGATGCCGGCAATGCGCGTGCCATATTGCCGCTCCAACGCCAGATCGTCGGCCATTTTGCGGTGTGTCGCGCGCATTGTCGCAACTTCTCATCCAGCTCCCTGCGACGCAAGTCTCGGCGGGTGTCCAGATCAGATCCCGTCAAGGCGCATCTGTTCGCCCGGCCGCGCCGGCGGCGCAAAGAGATCGCAGCGCAGATCGGGGCTGCTGCGCGCAAGCCCCGCACGCGCAAACGCGACCTCGACCCGCCGGGCGATCAACCGGGCAAAAACGCCGTCTCCGCGCATGCGCTTGCCCCATTGCGGGTCATAGTCGCGCCCGCCATGCATCTCGCGGACATAGCGCATCACCCGTTTGGCCCGGTCGGGATAGCTTGCGGCGAGCCACTCGCGGAACAGATCCTTCACCTCCAGCGGCAGGCGCAACACGATATGGGTTGCGAAGCTCGCGCCGGCGCCGGCCGCCGCGGATGCCAGCCGCTCGACCTCATGATCATTGAGCGCAGGGATCAGCGGCGCGAGCATCACGCCGGTCGGGCAACCGGCCCGCGCCAGGGTCGAAACGACCCGCAGCCGTGTCGACGGCGCCGCGGCGCGCGGCTCCATCGCGCGCGACAATCGGGTGTCGAGGCTGGTCAGCGACACCGCGACACTGGCGAGCCCAAGGCGCCCCAGCTCGCCCAGAATGTCGGCATCCTTCAAAATCGCGGCACCTTTGGTGGTGACCGTCACCGGGTGTTTGTGGGCCAGGAGCACTTCCAAAATGCCGCGCATGATCCGCCGGTCGCGTTCAATCGGCTGATAGGGGTCGGTGTTTGTGCCGATCGCGATCGGCGCGGGGCTGTAGCCCGGTTTGCGCAGCGTTTCGTCGAGAAGCGATGGTGCATCAGGCCGTGCGATCAAGCGGGTCTCAAAATCCAAGCCGGCCGAGAAGCCCAACCAGGCATGGGTCGGCCGAGCATAGCAATAGATGCAGCCATGCTCGCAGCCGCGATAGGGGTTGATCGACCGATCAAAACCGAGATCGGGCGACGTGTTGCGCGTCAGGATGCTGCGGGGACGCTCATCCATGACCGTGGTCAGAGGGTTCGGCGGCGGCGCATCCGCGTCGGCCTCCGGATCGATCAGCCGCGCGTAGCGTTCAAACCGGCCCGACGCATTGCTGCGCGCACCGCGGCCGCGCGCAGCGGGCGGGCGTTCGGTCGGACGTTCGGTCGGACGTTCGGACGGCAGATGTGACGACGAGTCGGCCATAGGCTTGAGAATGGAACAAAAACAGAACATCTGCAATGCAGATGATCGCCGGATCACCGCGGAAGCGCATGCGATTGGCGCAGCCGCAAAGCGATGGTGCCAACATGGCGCTTCCGTTCACAAATGGGTGTTTGGGTTTGGATGACGCGATATTCGGCGGGCGCGATCGCCGGACGGCCGGGGCGTCGGTTTAACGCTAGGCCGGTGGCCCAACGACCCGTTTCTGGACATGGCGCATCTGCTGGGCGGGCCAGAGCGGACATGCTGCGCCATGTCGCCAGATGACGGATTTCAATCGGTCTACCCTTGGCGACGGCTTTGTCCCCTAAGGATCAGCACCGGGCCCAAGCAGGCGCGACTGGGTGCCGCGAGATGCTTATTCCACGACCGCCTGTGCGGTGCCCGACATCTGCGCGAAATCGGCGGCGATGTTGTTTCGGCCACGGTTCTTGGCGACGTAAAGAAGCTCATCCGCCCGGCCGATGATCGATTCGACCGTGTCGTCCGGGCGCATCCCGGCAAGTCCGAACGACGCCGAGACATGCCCGATGCGCTTGCGGGTCGTCGTGGAAACAAGGTTGCGCGTGTAAAGCGCCTGGCGGATGGTTTCGAGCAGTTTGCGGGCGTCGCGCGCATTGGTGTCGGGAAAGATCAGCGCGAACTCCTCGCCGCCATAGCGCGCAACGATGTCCTTGCCCTTTGTGTTCGACCGCATGATGCCGGCGAAATGCTTGAGCACGGAATCGCCGACCGAATGGCCCCATGTGTCGTTGAGCTTCTTGAAATGGTCGAGATCGCAGATCGCCAGCGACAGCGGGGCATTCTCCGTTTTCGAGCGCTGAACCTCGCGCGCCAGCGCATCGTCAAGATACCGGCGGTTGAAGAGCCCGGTGAGATGGTCGAGATTGACCCGTTCACGCAATTCGCTCAGCTCGCCTTTCAGCTCGCCAATCTGGGTTTGCTTGGCCTCGATCTGGGCCATGAATTCGGACACACGGGCAGCCTGCATCTGCGCCTCGGACACCAGGTCCGAGATCAGGCGCTTTGCATCGGCCGCGCGGGTGAAGAGACCAAAATTCCGGCGCGCCTCGGTCAGAGTTCCGATGTAATTGGCATCATTGCCGATCCGGTCCGCCACGATGTCGCCAACCTGCTCCATCTCGGTCATCAACCGTTCGGAGATGTCGGACAGACCCCGATAGCCGGAGCTTCCATCGAAGACCTTGTCATGCAGATCCTCGATCTCGACCACGTCGGGACCTTCATCGGCGGTGCGCATTTCGTCGCTGAGGCGTTTGAGCGTCTCATAGGGCCCGCATTCCGCCTCATAAAGCACGCGGAACACTTTTGGATTGAGCGGCAAACGCATCGAGGCGGCCGTATAGAGCACCTTGCGCGCCACAAAGAGCGAGGCGTCAAAGTCGTGCTGCGGGTCGACCGACTGGTCAAGTTCCAACGCACCGCCCTCCTCATTAACCTGTTTCGTTGACGCTGCATTCTGGTGGCGAAGGGTTGAGGATCTGCAAACGTCAGCGCGCCAGGGCCATAAATGCTGAAAGAAGTCGCGGATCGAGGCGCCCTTCGGGCCTCAGGCCGGTGCAAATGTCCAAACCATGGGGCGCCACGGCCGAAATGGCAGCCGCGGCATTGTCTGGCGAAAGGCCGCCGGCCAGCCAAACCGGGCAGGCGCTGTCGCGCACGATCTGTGCCGAGATCGACCAATCATGCACCCGGCCGGTGCCGCCAAGCTCTTTGACCGCCATTTCCGGCGCGCCGCTGTCCAAAAGCAGCATATCGACCGCCGCCGCCGCGGCCTTTGCGTCTGCCACCGCCGATGGGCCGCCAATATGGATCACCTGGATGATGGTGAGCCCGGCAAAGGCGGTGCGCAGCGCGGCAATGGTGCCGGGTTGCGGTGTGTCGACAAGCTGAACGGCCGATGGACGACAGCGCGCAACATGGGCGACAACGGCGTCGGGCGCGGTTTCGCAGGTCAGCAGAACCGACATCGCCCGGCCGCGGACCGCCTGCGCAATCTGGGCACTTCGGGCATCGGGGATCGCGCCGGGCCCCGAGGGCATGGGTCCCACCAAGCCGATGGCCGCCGCCCCGGCGGCAATGGCCAACTCGGCCTCCTCCAGCGAGGCAATGCAGCAGATCTTGACGGCGGTCACCGCGCAGCCTTCACGCTGGCGTGAACCGGTCGAGCGGCGCGTCGCGCAAGGCGGCCAGCATCTCAACGAAGCCTGCCACCTGATGCGCCGCCGTTGCCCGGCCCTTTTCCGCGGTTGCCGCCGCGGCATTGCCGACCGTGCCATGAGGGTTGAGGTCGCGCGCCATCCAGCCATAGGAGATCGGGCCCGTGGGCGCGATGGCATCGGTCTCGGCGCTCGACGCGAATTGCTGCGCCTGCGCCATCTCCACCAGGTCGGGGCGAAAATGCAGCATCAGCGAGGTTTCCACATCCCCGCCATGAATGCCAAAGGCGAGCTCATGGGCGCTGTACATCCCGGCAGGATGACCAAACCCGCCCCATTGGCATTTGACCACCATCAGGCCCGCCTGCACCCGCAGCTCCCGCGCCACAATGCCGATCAGGTCGAGATTGCCGCCATGGCTGTTGACGATGACCATCTTGCGCAGACCGGCCCGGGCGACCGAACGGCCGATCTCGACCCAGGCGCGCAGGGCGGTTTCGGCGGTGAGGGTCAGCGTGCCCGGCGCGTCGAGATGCTCGTTCGACTTGCCAACCGCCTGAATGGGCAGGATGCGTATGTCGAGATCCCCGGGCAGCGTGTCGCACAGCGTGCCCAGCATGCCCGCGTTGATCATCATGTCGACGCCGACCGGCAGATGCGGCCCGTGCTGCTCGATCGCGGCTGTGGGCAGAATGGCAATCACACGGTTCGGATCCCAGCCCGGCCATTCGGTGGTGCGGTGTTCGGCCCAGTGATGGCGCCGTGGCGCAGACCCGCCCGCCTTGTCGCCGCTCACTGCACCGCATCCCAATCGGGATAGGTCGCCGCAAGCCGCTGGCGCAGATACTCCGCGCCGCTGACCGGCGGGTATTTCGCCGCCCCCGTGCCGGGCAGCGCTTCGATCACGCTGTCGGGATTGGGGTCGAGGAAAAAGGCCAGCGACCGGCGGGTCCGCCGCGGCGGCAGCACCCGATGCGGGGTGGAGACATAGACATCATTGGTCCAGCGCATCAGGCAATCGGCGATGTTGACCACAAAAGCACCCGGCGCAATGGGCGCATCCATCCAATCGCCACCACGGGGGCGCAGCTGCAAACCGCCCTCGCCATCGGTCATCAAGAGCGTGATGGAGCCGTAATCGGTGTGCGCGCCGGCGCCGATCTCCTGCGATGCGCCGGTGCCCGGCGGGTAGCGCAGCAGCCGCAGCGTGGCCAATGGCTGATCGAGATGGGGGTCGAAATACCCCTCCTCCAGCCCCAGATCCAGGGCGATGGCCCGGTGAAGATCGACCCCCAGCTGCCAGACGGCCGTGTAATAAGCAAGCATCGTGCTGCGGAACTCGGGCAGATCGGGCCAGAGATTGACGCCCCGAAACGGCTCGCCCGACAGAATGCGCGGATCGTCGGGCGCAAGGTCGAGCCCAATATTGAACGCCTCCTTGCGGTCCATCTGGCCCGAACCCTCGTCAAGCGTTTCGGTCCCCTCGCCCGACCAGCCGCGATTGTGCGGCGAACGGGTGATGTCGAGCCGCTGCTTTTGGGCCAGCGGCAGGTCAAAGAACCGGTCCGCCTCGGCAAAGACCTGTGCGATCAGCGCCGGGTCGATGCCATGGCCGGTGATCAGGAAAAACCCTGTCTGCCGGCAGGCTCGGCCCAGATCGGCGACAAAACCCACCCGCTCCGCACCGCTTGCAAACCGCTGCCAGTCCAAAATTGGCACCATGGCGCACCCCCCTTCCGTTCACGCCAGGAACCGTCGCATGCAGCGGTCGACCCGTGCAAGATGGCGCGCGCGGCTGTCGGGGCTGGAGCTGTCCATCAGGTAATGCGCCGCGAACGCCGTGCGCACGCGTTTGGCACATAAGATCCGCAACCCGGTCAGAAGGATCCGTTTTCCCGGTGCGCCGACCAGGCGGGTCAACCACCAGGACGCGCCGCAGGTGGTGAAGACGCCCAGCCGCGTGACATGGGTCAGAAGCGGGCGGATCGTCTCATTCGGGCGCGGCATCGAGAAGGCGACATCGGGCAAGAGCACCCGGTCGAGCCAGCCTTTGAGCAGCGCGGGCTGGCCGTACCACCAGGTTGGGTAGACGAAGATCAACGTATCGCAGCGGCGCAGCGCGGCAACCTCCTCGGCAACCGGGCCGACATTCTCGGGCACCTGCTCGTACCCGGCAAGCTCGGCGGGAGACAGAACCGGGTCGAAGGCCCTTGCATAAAGATCGAGGATCTCAACGGTCGCACCCCGCGCGGTCAGCGCCGCGACCACCCGATCGCGCACCGCGGCGGTGAAACTTTTGGGCGAGGGATGGCAGTAAATGATCAGCGCATGCATCACTGTTCCGTCGAATTTCGGATCGACCGGCAGGACCATTGACAGGTGCAAAGTGTCGCGGCACCCCTGCGATCATGGAAATGCACCGATATTGCCGCGAGGACGGCACCGATCTTGCCTATCGCGCTGCCGGTTCGGGCCCGGCAATCCTGCTCTTGCACGGCTTCACCATGTCGTCGGAGATGTGGTGGACCAATGGCATCGTCGAGGCGCTGTCCTCGCTTCCCGCAAAGACCCGGCTGATCGCACCCGATGTGCTGGGCCATGGCGGCAGCGTCAAGCCGACCGATCCGGCGCTTTATGGCAAGGAGCTGATAGCGGATATCGGACGGCTGATGGCCGCCGAGCAGCTCTCGACCATGCATGTGATCGGGTTTTCGCTGGGCGCGGAGCTGGCGCTGGCCCATGCCCTGGTCGAGCCCGACAGCGTCGCGTCGCTGACGCTGATCGGATCTGGCTGGTCGCCGCCCGAGGTGGTGCCGATCTATGCCGGCATCGGCGAATGGCTGCGCACGCCCGAAAACGCCGCCCGCTTTCCAAATGCCGATGCGCTGACGGCATTGGCAGGTTCGGTGGAGGCCTGGATCGACCTGCCGGAGCCGGCCATTGCCGGGATGCGCCTGCCGGTGCTGGGCATTGTCGGCAGCGAAGATCCCGAACGCGCCTATCTGGAGCGGATGATGGGCATTCTGCCGGGCTTTGCGCTCAATGTCTTGCCGGACACCCCGCACGAAACCTCCTGGCGGCATCCGCGTCTTCCCGAACTCATCATCGGCTTTCTTCGGCGCCGCCTGCATCAGTGACCATTTCTTCCGATCAGAGCCGCGCCATTTCCTGGCCCACCCGGCGCAGAAAACCTTCGCGTTTGGGCTGGTCGGCGCGGTTCATGTCGTAAAGCGCCAGATACCGCATGGTCTTTGGCTGGCAGCTGTAGCGCACCGCCCGGGTGACCACCCGGCGCGGCGGATCGCCCGCCCCGATCGCGCGCAAGCGGGTGCCGCCATAGGTCGTGACCGCGGCCAGCTTGGCAATATGGGTGAGGTTCGGGCGCACCTTGCCATCGACCAGCCGAAAGGACACTTCGGGCAGGAAGACCCGGTCAAAGAACCCTTTCAGGATCGCGGGATAGCCGAAATTCCACACCGGAAAGACCAGCACCAGCGCGTGGGCGGCCATCAGCC
>JBCDDO010000026.1:0-12933 GCA_039180245.1 Pseudomonadota bacterium
CGCAGACGTTCGGCCGTCACGACCGCCCGCAGTTCGGCGGCGCAACGTTCCAAATCGTCGTTCACCAGCACATAGTCATACTCGGCCCAATGGCTGATTTCATCGCGGGCCTGGGACATGCGCCGCGCGATCACCGCCGCGCTGTCCTGGGCACGGCCGCGCAGCCGCGCATCCAGCGCCTTGATCGAGGGCGGCAGGATGAAAATCGACACCGCCGCATCGCTGAGCGCGGAGTTTCGGATCTGCTGCCCGCCCTGCCAGTCGACATCAAACAGCACATCGCGCCCGGCCTCGATCCGTGCTTCGACCGGGGCGCGCGGGCTGCCGTAGAAATTGCCAAAGACCTCGGCCCATTCCAGCAGCGCCCCGTCTTCGATCATCCGCGTGAAATCCGCTTGGCTGCGAAAATGATACTCACGACCATCGGTTTCCCCGGGCCGCGGCGGGCGGGTTGTCGCCGAGACAGAAAAGCCAATCTCGGGATCTTCGGCCAGCAGCCGGCGCGCGAGCGTCGATTTCCCTGCGCCCGAGGGCGAGGAGAGGATCAACAGCAGGCCGCGCCGGCAGGGCAAGGCGGGCTCTGGCAATCCCGGCTCACTCGACATTTTGCACCTGCTCGCGCATTTGGTCGATGACCACTTTGAGCGACAGCCCGATGGCGGTGAGATCCGAGGTTCCGGATTTGGCGCAAAGCGTGTTGGCCTCGCGGTGAAATTCCTGCGCCAGAAAATCAAGCTTGCGGCCCACCGCCTCCTGGCTGTCGACGAGCTTTTTTGCGGCCTGGATATGCGCATCGAGCCGGTCGAGCTCCTCGGTCACGTCGGCGCGCACCGCAATTTGGGCCAGCTCCTGCGCCAGCCGGTCTGGATCGACCGCAGCCCCCGTGCCCAGCAGCGCCTCGACCCGGCTGCGCAGCAGCACGCCGCTATGCGCCGAGCGCGCCTCGGCCGAGCCGCGCGCGTCCACCACAAGGCGCTCGATCTGGGCAAGCTGCGCCTCCAGAAGCGCGTGCATGGCTGCCCCCTCGCCGGCGCGCGCCGTGGCAAGCCGCTCAAGCACCGTCATCCCGCTGGCCTGCACCGCCTTCAGACGGGCGCCGGGCAAGACATCATCGCTCTCCTGCGCATAGACACCGGGCAGCGCAAGCAGCCGGTCCGCGGTCAGCGGCGCAAGCGCCACCCCCTGCGCCTTGGCCAAAGCCGCGCTTCGGGCCAAGGCAACGAGCCCGGCATGCAGCGCGGTTTCGTTGAGCTGTGAGCCCGGCTGGCCCGATGGCCGGCTCAACCGCAATGAGAGGGTCAGCGTGCCGCGCCGAAACAGCGACTGGGCCGTTTTGCGCAGCGGCGCCTCCAGCGCCTCGGCCCCCTCCGGCAGACGAAAACGCAGATCGAGCCCGCGGCCATTCACGGCCCGCGCTTCCCACCGCCAGCTCAGCCGATCATCGGCGCCGCTGGTTTCGGCAAAGCCGGTCATTGACTGCACGGTAGGCCCCTCCCACATC
The DNA here is from genome assembly GCA_039180245.1 of Pseudomonadota bacterium. Taxonomy (GTDB): domain Bacteria; phylum Pseudomonadota; class Alphaproteobacteria; order Rhodobacterales; family Rhodobacteraceae; genus J013. Next base: position 1,502 of record JBCDDO010000026.1, read on the forward strand.
ACTGGGCATTAACGATACCCGAAGCCAGCCCTGCCGTTGCGCGGCGAAGTTGGCACAGCATTTGCCTAACAAAGTGTGAACAGCAACTCTATGGCGACAAAAGCGGAGATTTGTCTTAAAATGACACGTGATGACGTTTCAGACCGGAACACCCCAGGCACGGCCAATCCCGCTTTGGGACAGAAAGCAGAGGGCATGAAGGTTACCGATGCGGTCCTTAAGGATCTTCTTGCCTATTGGGAACAGCTTCGCGCCGGCCGCGAAGTTCCTTACCGCTCGGAAATCGATCCGCGCCGCTTTGAAAGCGCGCTGGAGCATATGTTCATTTTGGAGCATCTGGGCGAGGGCAACATCCGGATCCGTCTTGCCGGCATGTATCTGTGCGAGATGATGGGCATGGAGCTGCGCGGTATGAGCCTGCGCGCGCTGATGCGGCTTGAAGATCGCGCCCCGCTCGACAGCGCTTTGGCCCAGGTTCTTTCCGGGCCCGCGGTTGCGCATCTCGATCTCGACGCGCACACCCCCTCGGGGCGTCGGCGTCCGGCATCGATGCTGCTGTTGCCGCTGCGCAGCGATTTCGGCGACATTTCGCGGGTGCTGGGCTGTCTGCGCATCGACGGCTCGTCGGTGCAGGATGGCAGCCCCTTGCGTTTTTCCATCGGTGCCGCACAGATCCGGCCGATCAGCGTCGACAATGCTGCCCCGCAGCGGGCCGCGATGCCGGGCTTTGCCGAGAGCGGGGCGGAGTTTGTCCATGACGGCCCGCAACTGCGCAGCATCGAGGGCGGTGCCCAGCGTCGGACCGAACGGCGGCGCAACCACCTTCGGATCATCGACAACGACTGAAGCGCGGGATCGCCGGCGGTCCGCGCCCGGTGCGGTCTGCTCGTCGCAGTTACCGCACGGGTCCGCCAAGGCGGCCGGTCAGGCCGCGTGGTCCGCTGCGGTGTAGCCTTGCAGGGCAAGAAGCGCGGAGAGATCGGAATGATCGATCCGCGCATCCGCAGCCTTGGCAACCACGGGTTTGGCACGATAGGCAACGCCAAGCCCGGCAGCCGCGATCATGGCAAGATCATTGGCCCCATCGCCCACTGCCAGCGCATCGCTGCGGGCGATGCCGGCCTCGGCGCAGAGCGCGTCGAGCGCCTCGCGTTTCGACTGACGCCCCAAGATGGGCAGCGCCACGGCCCCGGTGAGCCTGCCATCCTCAAAGATCAGCGTGTTGGCACGATTGACGGCAAAGCCCGCCTCGGCCGCCACTTTTTCGGTGAAATAGGTAAACCCGCCCGACACAAGCGCCGTCAGCGCGCCATGGGCGTTCATCGTCTGGACCAGGCGCCGCGCCCCGGGATTGAGCCGCACACGCTCGGCATAGGCCTGGGCCAAGGCGCCTTCGGGCAGTCCCTTCAGCAAGGCGACCCGGGCCGCAACGCTCTCCTCAAAGCTCATGTCGCCACGCATGGCAATCTCGGTGATCGCCGAGACCTCCGCGCGCACCCCGGCAAAATCGGCCAGCTCGTCGATGCATTCGACCGGGATCATCGTGCTGTCCATATCGGCGATCAGCAGACGCTTGCGGCGGTTGGCCCGGGGCACCGCATTGGAATCAACCGGAAGCCCGGCAAAGGCTTCGGCGTCAACCGACGCTGCGTCAAACTCCGCTGCGTCCGGCGCGAGGCGTCGGCATCCCGGCAGGTCCAGCACCGCCCCGGGCAAGGCGCCCGCGGCGGTGACGACCAGAACGCTCATTGCGCGGCGACAGCGCCGCCCGCCGCACGGGTCTGGGCCGAGCGCTGCAGCTCATCGGCCACCAGAAAGGCCAGCTCCAGCGCCTGGGCCGCATTCAGCCGCGGATCGCAGGCGGTGTGATAGCGGTCGCGCAACGTCTCCTCGCTGACCGCCGAGACGCCACCGGTGCATTCGGTGACATTCTGGCCGGTCATCTCGACATGCACGCCGCCGGCATGGGTTCCGAGATCGCGGTGGATCGCGAAGAACTGGCGCACTTCGGCGAGCACCCGCTCAAAGGGCCGGGTCTTATAGCCGGATCCGGATTTGATCGTGTTGCCATGCATCGGGTCGCAGGACCAGACGACCTTGCGGCCCTCGCGCTCCACCGCCTCGATCAGCCCTGGCAGATGCGCCTCGACCTTGTCCGAGCCAAAGCGCGCGATCAGCGTCAGCCGCCCGGGATCGTTGGATGGGTTGAGAAGCTCGGTCAGCCGCACCAACTCATCGGGGGCAAGGCTCGGCCCGCATTTTATGCCGATCGGGTTGATCACCCCGCGCGCAAACTCGACATGCGCGCCATCGGGCTGCCGGGTCCGGTCGCCGATCCAGATCATATGGCCCGAGCCGGCGACAGTCTGGCCGGTGAGGCTATCGACGCGGGTCAGCGCCTCTTCATATTCCAAAAGCAGCGCCTCATGGCTGGTGTAGAAATCCACCCGCCCCATCTCGGAGCTTTCGGCCGTGACCCCGGCTGCGGTCATGAAATCGAGCGCCTGGGCGATGGTGCGGGCCGTGTCGCGGTAGCGCTCATAGCCCTCGCCCTCGGTAAAGCCCAAATTCCATGCATGGATCTGATGAAGATCGGCAAAGCCGCCCTGGCTGAACGCGCGCAGCAGGTTCAGCGTGGCGGCCGCCTGGGTATAGGCACGCAGCATACGCGCGGGGTCGGGCATGCGATCGGCTTCGGTAAAGCCCAGCGCGTTGATAATGTCGCCCCGATAGCTGGGCAGCTCCACCCCATCCACGGTTTCCATCGGCGCCGAGCGCGGCTTGGCGAACTGGCCGGCCATGCGCCCCACCTTGACCACCGGCATGCGCGCCGCAAAGGTCAGCACCACGGCCATTTGCAACAGGACCTTGAAGGTGTCGCGAATGTTGTCGGCGCCAAACTCCTCAAAGCTCTCGGCGCAATCGCCACCCTGAAGCAGAAAGGCCCGACCCTCGGCAACCTCGGCCAGCCCGGCGCGAAGCGCGCGCGCCTCGCCTGCAAAAACCAGGGGCGGGTATTTGGCAAGCTCCGCCTCGACCAAGCCGAGCGCCTGCGCGTCCGGATAATCGGGCATCTGAACTCGCGGTTTCGCACGCCACCCTGATTTCGACCACCCGCCGGTCATTGTCGCCTCCCTAGACCCCGTCCTGTTTGGATGTGCAGCTATAGGCAAGCGGCGGCGCCAAGGCCAGCCCGGAATCGGCAGCCTGTGCCACCACTTAGGGCCGGCGCGCCAGCGTGACGCGCAAGGGCAGATGGTCCGATCCGATCGCAGGTCCGGTCTCGCGCATCAAGGTGGACAGATCGGGGCTGTGTACCAGATGGTCGATCGCGAGTTGCATCGGCATTGGCCATCCGGCCGGCCAGGTCATTTGCAACGGCCATCCGACCTGCGAGTTGAGAAGCCCGCCCCGCTCCAGCATGTCGCGAAACCGCACCGAAAACGGCGTGGCGTTGAAATCGCCGACCAGCACGACCGACGGGCCGTCGCGCATCGCATCGTTTGCCCATTCGGCCAGCGCGACCAGCTCGCGCGCTTGGGCCGCTGCCGTGTCCTCGGTCTTGGGTAGGGTGACATGAACGCTCATCACACGCAGGGGCGCGCCGTCAAAGACAAGGTCGGCCACCAGCAGCGGCCGCTGCGACCCATTGGGCAGATCGATGATCCGCGCGTCCTGGATCTCCAGTGTCGAGGTCACCGGCACAAACATCGCCGAGCCGTGAGAGGTGCGGCGCGGCGCCGCCAGAACAAGGCGGTATCCGGTCAGACCTGTTTGCAACTGCACCAGGGTCTCGGGCGTGACCTCCTGCACGAAAACGATGTCGGCCGGCGCGGCGCTCAACAGTGCCACGATCTCGTCGGCCCGCGGCCGCGTGTGATCGATATTGGCGTGAAAGACTGTAAGCTGCGTCGCGGCCAAGGTCGCGCCGCCCCGGGGCTTCAGGGCAAGATCGACGATCGGTACGAGATTGACGATAAGCGGGATCAACAGCAGCCCGACCCAGCGCCGCCACAGCAGCAAAAATCCAGCGACCTCGATCAGGAGCAAAAGCCCCACATATTGCACCCGGAAATGATCGAGCAGCCCAAAGCGCCACCAGATTTCGCCGGCAAAGCCCAGCAGAGTGGCGGCGCAAAGCCCAAGGCCGGCACAGGCCAGGATCCAGCTCATCAAAGCTTTCATGCGCATCGCCGATCCTGACCCGCCACGACAACCGGCACCAGGACGCCACTGGGCCACATTTGGCCCAGCTGGACAAGCCCATCCACGCGGAAGGGCCCAGGGGCTTTGCATGCCGCGGATCGGCCCCGGCAGCCGCCCAAAACTGCGCTGTCGCGCCTGCCGGCGGGCTGCCATGCAACTTCGCGCTTGACCTCGCGCCCGCTCTCTCTTTCATCAACCCGTTGGCGGGCAATCGATCCGCCCCGCACTGCCGGTCTGGACATGAACGACAACACGCGATCACGGCCGCGCCGTTTCATCTTTCTGGTGCTGGAGAATGCAACGCTGTTGTCGTTTTCCTGCGCGATCGAGCCATTGCGGATTGCCAACCGCGTGGCGGGCCGGGTGCTCTACAAATGGATGGTTGCGGCCGAGGAGCGGGGCGGGGTCTTTTTCTCCAACGGGCTGCAGGTTGTGCCGGATATGGGGCTCGATGAGCTCGACCGCGACGACACGCTTCTGGTCTGCGGCGGGGTCAAGGTGCAGTCCTCCTCGACCAAGACGGTTCTGAACTGGCTGCGGCGCGAGGCGCGGCGCGGGGTGATGCTGGGCGGCGTGTGCACCGGCGCCTATGCGGTGGCGCGGGCCGGGCTTTTTGAAGGGCGCAGCTGCACCATTCATTGGGAGAACCGCGATGCCTTTGCCGAGGCCTTTCCGGATGTCTGGCTGACCGACCGCATCTATGTCATCGACGGGAACCGCTGCTCTTCGGCCGGGGGCTCGGCCTCGACGGATCTCATCTTGCGGATGATCTCGGATGAGCACGGGCCCGATCTGGCCGCCCAGGTTGCCGATCAGATGATCTACACCACCGTGCGGACCGAGCGCGACGAGCAGCGGCTGTCGATCCCGACCCGCATCGGGGTCCGGCACCCGAAACTGGCCGCGGTGATCCGGCTGATGGAGCAAAAGATCGAAGAGCCCGAAAGCCCGTCGGAGCTGGCAACCCATGTGGGCATCTCGACCCGGCAATTGGAGCGGCTGTTCCGGCGCTATCTCAACCGCTCGCCCAAGCGCTATTACATGGAATTGCGGCTGCAAAAGGCGCGTCATCTGCTGTTGCAGACCGATATGTCGGTCATCAATGTCGCGTTGGCCTGCGGCTTCACCTCGCCGTCGCATTTCTCTAAATGCTACCGGACCTATTTCAACACAACCCCGTATCGCGAGCGGGGGATGAGCCAGCCCGACGGGCGCGCGGTGGTCTAATGCCCCGTCCGGGGCGGCGGGAGGACGCGCATGGCACCGAGGACACTTCCCGATCTGCTGACCGGTCGCCAGGGGCCAGCCCTGGGCGCGCCGGGGCGGCCTGGGCTCGACCATCCGGGGGTGCTGGCGGTGATCGACCGGTTGGGCGCTCAACTTGCCGGGCTCGGGCTGGGCCCGGGCGATGGCGTCGCTCTCGTTCTGCCCAACGGTCCGGAGGCTGCCGCGGCGTTTCTGGGCGTGGCATCGCATGCGACGGCCGCCCCGCTGAACCCGGCCTATACCGAGGAGGAGTTTGCGTTTTACCTCGAAGATCTGGGCGCGACGCGGCTGATCCTGGCCGAGGGCGTCGAGACGCCCGCCCGCGCCGCCGCTGCCCGGCTGGGCATTCCGGTGAGCACGCTTATTGCGGGGAATGCGGCCGGCGATGTCGCGCTCGACAACGATGCGACCGCGCCCGCCCGGCGCAACGGCCCGGATGACGAAGCGCTGGTCCTGCACACATCGGGCACCACCTCGCGGCCCAAGATCGTGCCGTTGAGCGCGGCCAATATCTGCGTTTCGGCCGAACATATCGCGCAAAGCCTGTCGCTTTCGCCCGCCGATCGATGCCTCAATGTCATGCCGCTCTTTCACATCCACGGGCTGATCGCAGCAGTTCTGGCGGCGCTCTCGGCCGGCGGCTCTGTCACCTGCACGCCGGGCTTTGATGCGCTGAAGTTCTTTGCCTGGCTGCGCGAGATCCGCCCCAGCTGGTACACAGCCGTACCCACCATGCATCAGGCGATCCTGACCCGGGCCAAGCGCAATGCCGAGATCGTGGCCGAGGCGCCGTTGCGGCTGATCCGGTCCTCCTCGGCCGCCCTGCCGATGCCGGTCTTGGAGGCGCTGGAGGAGACGTTTGGCTGCCCGGTGATCGAGGCCTATGGCATGACCGAGGCCGCCCATCAGATGGCCGCCAACCCCCTGCCCCCCGCCGCTCGCAAGCCCGGCACGGTGGGCTTGGCCGCCGGACCGCAGGTGGCGGTCATGGATGCGGGCGGCGCGCTTTTGCCCAGCGGCGCGGTCGGCGAGCTGGTGATCCGCGGGCCCAATGTCACACCGGGCTATCGCAACAACCCCAAGGCCAATGCCGAGAACTTCACCGATGGCTGGTTTCGCACCGGCGATCAGGGCGAGATCGACCCGGAGGGCTACATCACCATTCGCGGCCGGCTCAAAGAGATCATCAATCGCGGCGGCGAAAAGATCAGCCCGCGCGAGGTCGATGACGTGCTGATCGCCCATCCAGAGGTGGCCCAGGTGGTGACCTTTGCCATGCCGCACCGGATGCTGGGCGAGGATGTTGCCGCGGCCGTGGTGCTTGAGGAGGGAGCGGCGACCGATGCGCGCGCACTTCGCGCCTTTGCCGCCGAGCGGCTTGCGCCCTTCAAGGTCCCCGCCCGCATCGAGATCCTGGCCGAGATCCCAAAAGGGGCGACCGGCAAATTGCAGCGCATCGGGCTGGCAGAAAAGCTGGGGATCGCCAAGCCGGAGCATGGGGCGTGAAGATCTGCATCTTCGGCGCCGGGGCAATCGGCGGCTATCTGGCCGTGCGGTTGGCCAATGCGGGGCAGGAGGTCTCGGTCGTCGCGCGCGGCCCGCATCTGGCGGCAATGCGTGAAAACGGGCTTCGCCTGCGCGTGGGTGACAATGAGGAGGTGGCCCGGTTTTGGGCCACAGATAACCCTGCCGAGCTCGGCCCGCAGGATTTCCTGGTCATCACCCTCAAGGCCCACTCGGTCCCCGCAATCGCCGATCAACTTGCCCCGCTGATCGGACCCGACACGGCCGTGGTGACGGGCATGAACGGCGTGCCCTACTGGTACTTTTACGGGCTGCCGGGCTGGGAGTGGCGGGTGATCGAGGCGGTCGATCCCGGTGGCGCGGTCAGCCGCGCACTCCCGCCCGAACGCGCCATCGGATGTGTGGTCTACCCAGCCGCCGAGGTCGATGCGCCGGGCCTCATCCGCCTGATCGACGGCGACCGCTTTACCTTGGGCGAGCCCGACGGGTCGAAATCGACACGGGTGGAGGCCTTCTCCGAAGCGCTGCGCGCGGCCGGGTTCCGGGCGCCTGTGCGGCCGCGCATCCGTGACGACATCTGGGTCAAGCTCTGGGGCAATATGGCCTTCAACCCCCTGTCGGCGCTGACCGGCGAAACGCTCGACATACTCGCAACCCGGCCCGATCTGGCCGCGATTGCGCGGTTGATGATGCTGGAGGGTCAGGCGGTGGCCGAGGCCTTTGGCGGGCGGTTTTCCATTGATGTCGACAAACGCATTGCCGGTGCCGCGGCTGTGGGCGCGCATAAAACCTCGATGCTGCAGGATCTGGAGCGCGGCAGGCCAATGGAAATCGACGCCCTGGTCACCGGCGTGACCGAACTTGGCCGGGCGGCCGGCATTGCAACGCCGACGACCGACATGATCCTGGCCTTGGTGCAGGCCCGGGCACGCCGCGCGAACTGCTATTGGGGATGACCTGAATCAAGGTCGACGCCGGAGCGCTCCGTTAGGCTGGCCATGGTCTCAGCTGAAGGAGAGCCCCGATGTCGATCAAAAACATCCTCCTGTCCTACAATGGCAGTGACGCGTCCGAAGCCGCCCTGAAGCTCGCACGGCTGATGGCGCAAAAATACGAGGCGCATCTGACCGGCCTTCTGTCCTATGGGCCGCAGGCAATCATCTCATCTTACGCCGGGTATCTGCCCGAAGGCGTGGTCGAGCAGATCGCCGAAAGCGACCGCCAGCTGCGCCGGGATATCGAACGGTCGTTTCGGGCCGCAACTGCCGACGATCCGGCGAACCGGATCCATTTTTCCGACGTCTTCAGTTCGGCCGATGACGGGCTGATGGAGATGGCCAGGTGCTTCGATCTCATCGTGCTGGGTGCGCATGGCGGTGACAGCGCGGTGCCACATATGGAGCCGCATCCCGACATCGTGGCGCGCCATTCGGGCCGGCCGGTGCTGGTGGTGCCGCGCGCCTATGATGCGGATCGGCTGAGCGAGCATGCGCTGGTGGCATGGGATGGCGGGCGCGCTGCATCCCGCGCGCTGGCCGATGCGATGCAGATCCTGGAAACCAAGACCGAGGTGACCCTGCTGACAGTCGGCGATCCCTCTGAGACGGAGGCTTTGCGCGACATCACGGCGCATTTGATGCGGCATGGGATCAAAGTCACGCCCAGGGTCAAAGCGCGCGAAGGACGGCGGATTGCCAATGTCATTCTCGACGCGGTCGGCGAGGCCGAGGCCGGCCTCTTGGTGATGGGGGCTTACGAGCATTCGAAATTCGCCGAGGATCTCTTCGGCGGAGTGACCAATGCCGTGCTTCAGGGCAGCCATGTGCCGGTGCTGATGTCGCATTGAGTGTTGCACTGAAAGCCTCACGGGCCGGCGGCCGCCGGTCTTTTGGCAGCGCCGGGGGCTGTCTGCCCCCGGACCCCCGAGAGTATTTGCACCAAGAAGAAGGCACGCGCCGCGGTCACATGCGCGGCCGGGGCGTTGCCAAGGCGCGGGTGCGCCCCTAGGCATGCAGAAGGCGGATGCTTTGCAGGGGGCGATGGCAATGTGGGATTTCTGGATCGATCGCGGCGGCACCTTCACCGACATCGTCGCCCGCGATCCCGAGGGCCGGCTGGCCACCGCAAAACTGCTCTCAGAAAACCCCGAGCAATATGAGGATGCGGCCCTGGCAGGGATCCGGCGGTTTTTGGATCTGGCGCCGGGCGCGGCCATTTCCGCGGCACGGGTGGCCAGCGTCAAGATGGGCACCACGGTGGCCACGAACGCGCTTTTGGAGCGCAAGGGCGAGCCGACGCTGCTGGTCATCACCCGAGGCCTGGCCGACCAGCTTCGCCTGGGCTATCAGGCCCGGCCGGATCTTTTTGCCCGCCACATCGTTCTGCCCGAGATGCTCTATTCCAGCGTGATCGAGGCCGATGAGCGGGTGCGCGCCGATGGCACGGTGGAAACCCCGCTTGACGACGCGGCGCTTGCCGGCGATCTGGCCCGCGCGCGGGCAGATGGGCTGACCGCCTGCGCCATCGTTTTTGTCCATGGCTACCGCCACCGGGCGCATGAGGCGCAGGCGGGCGCGTTGGCGCGCGCAGCGGGGTTCACCCAGGTCTCGGTCAGCCATGAGGTGAGCCCGCTGATGAAGATGGTCAGCCGCGGCGACACAACCGTGGTCGATGCCTATCTCTCGCCGATCCTGCGACGCTATGTCGATCGGGTGGCGGCGGCCTTCGACGGGCCGATGACCGGCAAGCTGATGTTCATGCAATCCTCGGGCGGGCTTACCGATGCCGGGCTCTTTCGGGGCAAGGATGCGATCCTCTCGGGCCCGGCTGGGGGGGTGGTGGGCGCCGCCCGGGTCTCGGCCATTGCCGGGCAGGACAAAATCATCGGCTTTGACATGGGCGGCACCTCGACGGATGTGTGCCATTACGCGGGCGCGTTCGAGCGGGTGATGCACAGCCGCACCGCCGGCGTGCGGATCACCGCGCCGATGATGAACATCCACACCGTGGCGGCGGGCGGCGGCTCGATCCTGTCCCTGCGCGACGGGCGGCTGCAGGTGGGGCCCGAAAGTGCGGGCGCCGATCCAGGACCCGCGAGCTATGGCCGCGGCGGGCCCTTGGCGGTGACCGATGCCAATTTGATCACCGGGCGGCTGCGGCCGGAATTCTTTCCGGCGATCTTCGGGCCGAATGCCGACCAGCCGCTCGATCCCGCACCGGCACGCGCCCAGTTCACAGCGATGGCCGCGGAGACGGGCATGAGCGTCGAGGCGCTGGCCGAAGGCTTCCTGCGCATCGCCAATGAAAACATGGCCAACGCCATCAAGACGATCAGCGTTCAGCGCGGGCATGAGATCGGCGGGCATTGCCTGACCGTCTTTGGCGGGGCGGGCGCGCAGCATGCCTGCGCCATCGCCGACACGTTGGGCATGCAGCGCTGCCTCATCCACCCCTTTGCCTCGCTGCTCTCGGCCTATGGGATGGGGCTGGCCGACATCCGGGCCGCACGCGTGCAGGCGCTGGAAACCGAGCTCACGGCCGAGGCCCGCATGCAGGCCGCCGTGGCGATCGAGCGGCTCTCTGGCACAGTGCATGACGAGGTCGCAGCACAAGGGGTGGACGACCCCCGCATCCGCTTGGAGATGGTGCTGCATCTGAAGGTCAAGGGTACCGACACGGCGCTGCCGATTGCCTTTGCGCCCTTGGCTGAGATGCGCACGGCGTTCGATGCCGCCCACACCGCCCGCTTTGGGTTTCATCCCGGCGAAACACCGCTGGTCATCGAGGCGGTGGAGGTCGAGGCCATCGGCGCGGCCACCGACATTGCCGAGCCGGCGCAGCCCGTCGCTGCACGGCCCGAAACGGCGCTGGAAACGGCGCTGACCGCCCCGGTCTGGGTCGAGGGCGGCTGGGAGGAGGCACGGTTTGTGCGCCGCTCGGCCATGCGGCCGGGCGATCGGCTCACCGGGCCGGCCGTGCTCGTCGAAGACCACACCGCGATCCTGATCGCGCCGGGCTGGCAGGCGGCGATCACCGAACATGATCATGTCATGCTGACCCGCATCGAAGCCCGGGCCGAAGAACGCGCCCTGGGCACCGCCGCCGACCCAGTGCGGCTGGAGGTTTTCAACAACCTCTTCATGTCGATTGCCGAGCAGATGGGCGCGGTGCTGGAAAACACCGCGGCCAGCGTCACGATCAAGGAGCGGCTGGATTTTTCCTGCGCGGTGTTCGATGCCGAGGGCGATCTGATCGCCAACGCGCCGCATATGCCGGTGCATCTGGGCTCGATGGGCGCCAGCGTGAAGACGGTGATCGCCCAGAACCCCGGCATGGGGCCGGGCGATGCCTATATGCTCAACGCGCCCTATAATGGTGGCACGCATCTGCCGGACATCACGGTCGTTGCCCCGGTTTGGGACGCAGCGGGGACCGAG
>JBCDDO010000027.1:0-12880 GCA_039180245.1 Pseudomonadota bacterium
CGGCCGCGGGCCAGCGCCGCGGTGAAATGCGCGGTCAGCTCCTGAATTGCGGTGTCTTGGGCGCCGTTTTCAGCCGGCAGCGGCGGGTCGCCATCGGGATGCTCCAGCGCCAGAAGCGCCCGGGGAAACGCGCTCGGGCTGGCCCCGCCGGCACTCTCCTGCGCGGCTGCCAGACGGGCGATCGCGTGACCCCGGTTGAGCTCGATCTCGGCGCCCGCCCGGGCCATCTGCGCCTCCAGCGCGCCATACCAGCGCGGATCGCGCACATCCTCCTTCAAAAGCCGGTTGCGCTCGCGCATGGTCTTTTCGTACTGGATCGCCGCCTCGGCATGGCCCGGGCGAAAGCTCATCGCGATCCGGTCGAGAAAGCGGCGCCGCTCGGCCGCCCCGCCGCTCCACAAACGGTCCATCGCCGGCGTCAGCCACAGGACGCGGACCAACCGCCCCAACGCGACCTGCGGGGCAGGCTTGCCATTGATTTGCTGCTGACGACTGGATGAGACCGATTGGCCCGCTTCGGCTTTCAGGGTGATTTCCTGCCGCTGGCCGCGCAGCCGCAAAGCCGAATGGATGCGCCAGCCGATGCCGTCTGGCCGGCGCGGAAGCTCGTCGGAGCCTGCGCCGCGCAGCCCGCGCCCAGGCGAGAGCATCGAGACCGCCTCCAAGAGATTGGTCTTGCCCGCGCCATTCGGGCCGAACAGAAGCACCGCGCGGCCGCCCGTCTCGATCTCGGCGCGGCGGTAGGAGCGAAAGAGCGACAGGTCCAGATGGTCAAGCAAAGCGGGATCGACCCTGGGCCCGGCCGGCTGGCCTGGATCATGCGCTGGGTCACGCCCTTGGTCACGCTCGGGGTCATGCCCAGGGTCGTGACCTGGGTTGCGCGCCGAGCCGGTGGTGCCGGTGATGCCCGTGATCACACCCGCATCGGCATGACGACATAGACCGCGCTTTCATCATCGCCTTCGCGCACCAGCGTGGGGTGGTTCATGGTGTCGAACAGGAAAACGGCATTCTCGCGATCAATTTGCCCTGCAATTTCAAGAAGATACTTGGCGTTAAAGCCAATTTCGAGCGGCGTTGCGTCATAGGCGACCGCCAGTTCCTCGCTGGCCGCGCCACTGTCCGGCGCGTTGACCGACAGGGTCAGCCGGTCTTCCTCCAGGCTCAGCTTGACCGCGCGCGACCGCTCGGTCGACACCGTCGCGACCCGGTCGACGGCCCGCGCAAACTCCGACGCGTCGACCTCCATACGGTTGGGATTGGCCGCGGGGATCACGCGACCATATTCGGGGAAGGCGCCATCGATGACCTTGGAGGTGAGCGTGACCTCGGGCGTTGCAAAGCGGATCTTGGTGGCCGAGACCGAGACCGCGATCTGCGCCTCGTCATCGTCGAGCAGTTTGCGCAGCTCGCCGACGGTTTTGCGCGGCACGATCACCCCGGGCGCGGTTTCGGCGCCCTCCGGCAGTTCTGCATCGATCCGGGCCAGCCGGTGGCCGTCAGTGGCCACACAGCGCAGCTGTTTGGTCTCGCCCACTTCGGTGACATGCATGTAGATGCCGTTGAGGTAATAGCGGGTCTCCTCGGTGGAGATGGCGAATTTTGCCTTGTCGAACAGCCGCCGCAGCAGCGGCGCGGGGGCGGCGAAATTGCACTCGTATTCCGAGCTTGCCATGATCGGGAAATCCTCGCGCGGCAAGGTCGCGAGCGAAAACCGCGACCGCCCCGCAGTGACGTCGAGGCGGGCGGCGGCGGCATCCTCGGCCAAATGCACCTGCGCCCCATCGGGAAGCTTGCGGACGATCTCATAGAGCGTGTGCGCCGAGGCGGTGGTGCTGCCTGCCTGTTCGACCAGCGCCGGAATCCGGTCCACAACCTCGATGTCGAGATCGGTGGCGCGAAAGCTCACCTCCGCCCCCTCCGCCTCGATCAGCACATTCGACAGGATCGGGATGGTCGTGCGCCGCTCGACCACGCTTTGGGCATGGCCCATCGCCTTCATCAATGCGCTGCGCTCGATGCTGACCTTCATTGCACCCTGCCCTCACTGCCTCTTTCCCATACAGTGCATGGGGGAGGTCGAGCCTAGATCATTGACAGGCAGGGTCAATATAGCGCGCGCCGGCAGGGGCGCTGCCGCGGCGGTTCGGCCCGGAAACTGCGCGCAAAAGGCCGCTGTCAGGCCTCGATTGTGGGCCTCGAATGTCAGGCTTCGAGCATGCGCCGCAAAAGCTCCAGATCCTCGGCCAGCCCGCTGTCGGTCTGGCGCAGTTCCTCAATGCGCTTGAGCGCATGCACCACGGTGGAGTGATCGCGCCCGCCGAACCGGCGCCCGATCTCCGGCAGGCTTTTGGAGGTGAGCTGCTTGGCCAGGAACATCGCAATCTGGCGGGGCCGGGCGACGACGCGGGCGCGGCGGGCCGAGAGCATGTCGGTGACCTTGACATTGTAATGCTCGGCCACCTTGCGGATGATCTCCTCGATGGTGAGCTTGCGGTCCGAGGCCCGCAGGATGTCGGCGAGGCTCTCCTGGGCCATGTCGAGATTGATCCGCCGTCCCACCAGGCTTGCAAAGGCAAACAGGCGGGTCAAGGCGCCCTCCAGGATGCGCACATTCGAGTTGATCCGATGGGCGAGGAATTCCAGCACGCCCGAGGCAAGCTGGGTGTCGGGATGCTGCCGCAGATAGGCCTCGGCCTTAGATTGCAGAATGCCCAGGCGCAGCTCGTAATCGGTGGGATGGATGTCGACCACCAGCCCCCATTGGAGGCGCGAGCGGATGCGCTCCTCCAGACCCTCCATATCGCCGGGGCTGCGGTCGCCCGAAATCACGATCTGTTTGCGCTGTTCGACCAGCGCGTTGAAGGTGTGGAAGAACTCCTCCTGCGTGCTGTCCTTGCCGCCAATGAACTGAACATCATCGACCATCAGCACATCGACCGAGCGGAAGATCTGCTTGAAGCCCAGCATGTCTTTGAAGCGCAGGCTTTGCACGAATTTATACATGAACTGCTCGGCAGAGAGGTAAATCACCTTGCGGTTGGGATCCCCGGCCTGCAGTTCCCAGGCGATGGCCTGCATCAGATGGGTCTTGCCCAATCCGACCCCGCCATAGAGGAAGAGCGGGTTGAACGCGACATCGGCGCTTTCGGCCACACGGCGTGCGGCGACATGGGCCAGCTCATTGGGCTTGCCGACGATGAAACTGTCAAAGGTCAGCCGCGGGTCGAGCGGCGTTCCGGGCAGCTCTGCGCTCGGTTCCGCTGGCGATCGGAGCATGGGTGCCGCGGCGGAGTTCGGCGCGGTTCGGGTCGTGGCCTCCCCGGTCCCGGCCCCGTTGCCTGCCGGCGCAGATGCGGTGCGGCCCGCTGTCGACCCGCCCGGCCCGCTGCGTCGGCGCTCGGCCATGAAGCGGCCCGTGCCGGCCTCTGCGGATCGGTACGGCACCGCTGCCGGCGCGGGCGACGGCATCGCGGCAGCCACCCCATTGCTCGGCTGCACCACGATGTCAAAGGCGATCTCTCTGGGTTTTTGTCCGTCCTCGCTCAGCGCCGAGAGAATGACGTCGCCGTAATTGCGCTCCACCCAGTTGCCAAAAAAGCTTGTTGGCACGCCGAACCGCGCCGTATCGCCGTCAATTCCCAAGAACCGCAAAGGTGCAATCCATGCGCGAAAGGTGTCCTGGCCGAGAACATTCGCAATGCGATCGGACGCCTCTGTCCAGACATCTGTGCCGGCCTGCATCGCAATCTCCATTATCGTTGGTTTTTATGAAAGCCGGCACGGGCGCGCCGGCGGAATGGTGTCAGCGGTGGCTGTGTCAGCTCTGGCGCCAGGCCAGGCCGTGAACCTTCCAGCCGCCAACCGTTCCGCGATGACCCGAGCCGTCGAGATCGCCTTCAAAGCCTTCGGCCACGTTCACGCACAGGCCGTCGCGCGCCTCTTGGCCCAGACGCGCGGCCACGGCCCTGGCGGCATCCATCGACCGCGCGCCGGACCGACAGATGAAATAGATCTCCCGCACAGTCGGCTTTAGCTCCGACAGCAGGCTCTCCACAAAGCCCTCATTGGCCGCCATTGCCGGGAAGGACCGCCATTCCAGAAGGATCGTTTGCTTGCCGATCGAGCTGAGATCGGGGGCACCCACAAAGCTCCACTCTGCCCTGGTCCGTACGTCCACAAGTTGTGCGTCCGGATTGGACTTCAGCGCATTCCAAGCGGACACAGGATCCGTCTCGGTCACTTCAACCGATGCCATTCGCCACCCCCGTCACTCTCGCAGCACTTCGTCTGTTAAGCCTAGTTAATGACAACCGTCACGATTCTGCAATTACTTCCGGCGGTTGTTTCTGACAAAGCCAATGTTCGCGGTACATTCACGCTTACTGTTAAATACTGCCCAAGTTTACCAACAAGTATAGGCAAGTTTCCGCCGAGACAAATTCTCGGCGATCTCACGTCGCAGCATAGGGATTGGTCATTTGTTCGCTGAATGCGCGAACCGGCTAGATGCTTATCTCAGACGCGTGATTCTGCAAAGTGGTCCTTTTGGTGAACATATATCTTTGATGACGCAAACGTGACACACATGCGTGCACAACCTTTGCCAAGGCCGCGCATGGCGAAAAACGCCCAGACGTTGAGTTGAAATGGATGCGCACGGGCCGGGCCAAATTGGCTCAGGCCAGCGATTTTACCCGCTGCGCGAGCCGTGAAACCTTGCGGCTGGCCGTGGCTTTGTGCAGCACGCCCCTGGTTGCGCCGCGCATGATCTCGGGTTGAGCCGCGCGCAACGCGGCGATGGCCGCCGCCTTGTCGCCGCCCGCAATCGCTTCTTCGACACTGCGAATGAAGGTCCTGATCCGGCTTTTCCGCGCAGAGTTGATCGCGGTGCGGCTTGCGATTTTGCGCACGCGCTTGCGGGATCCGGGCGAGTTGGCCATGTGCGAGTCGTCCTTGCGAGTTCAGTTCGGCGTGGAAAGCGGGTCGATACAGTCCACGGCGACGCCGGTCAAGCCCCCCAGACGGGCGGTGCAAACGGCCAGATGCCGGCCGTTGCGGAATGCAACATTCGGGATCAGCGGTCGCGAAATTGCGGCGCGCGCTTTTCGATAAAGGCGGCCATGCCCTCGGTTTGATCCTCGCTGGCAAAAAGCGAGTGGAACAGGCGGCGTTCAAAGAGCAGCCCCTCGCGCAGAGTGACCTCATAGGACCGGTTCACCGCTTCTTTCGAGGCCAGCACGGCGATCTGCGATTTCTCAGCGATCTTTTGCGCGGTGGCGCGGGCATCCTCCATCAGTTCCTTGGCCGGAACCACGCGGCTGACAAGCCCGCTGCGCTCGGCCTCGGCGGCATCCATGAAGCGCCCGGTCAGCGTCATCTCCATCGCTTTTGATTTGCCCACGAAGCGTGTCAGCCGCTGCGAGCCACCGAGGCCCGGCATCACGCCCAGATTGATCTCGGGCTGTCCGAACTTGGCGGTGTCCGCGGCGATGATGAAGTCGCACATCATGGCCAATTCGCAGCCGCCGCCGAGCGCATATCCCGCAACGGCGGCAATGATCGGCTTGCGCACACGCAGGATTGCTTCGGCCTGCGGCCCGAAAAAGTCATCCTCGAACATGTCGACGTAAGACTTCTCGGACATCTCCTTGATGTCTGCCCCCGCGGCGAAGGCTTTTTCCGAGCCGGTCAGCAGGATGCAGCGCACCTTGTCATTTGCATCATAGGCGGCGAGCGCCTCTCCCAGCTCACGCAGCAATGTGCTGTTGAGGGCGTTGAGTGCTTCGGGCCGATTGAGCCGGATCAGACCGACATGGTCCGTCGTCTCCACGACAAGAGTTGAGTAGGCCATGCAGTGTCCCCTGTGCTTGCCTCGGGCTGAGCGCAATAGAGACCCAGCGCCCGCCGATCAAGTATTGCTTGCCCGTCCACCGGCCCGGCCATCTCAGTGCTGGCATTTCGGGCAGTAAAAACTCGACCTGCCCGATTGCACGATCCGCACCACTGTGCCGCTGCAGCGATTGTTTTGGCAGGGCTCTCCTTGGCGACCGTAAACGCCAAAGCGGTGCTGGAAGTAGCCAAGCTCGCCATCCGCTTGGCGGTAATCGCGCAGGCTCGACCCGCCGGCCTCGATGGCTTCCTCCAAAACCGCGCGAATCATCGCCGCCAGCCGGTCAAGCCGGCGCGCCCCAATGCGCCCGCCGGCGCGCTGTGGTGCGATGCCGGCGCGAAACAGCGCCTCGCAGACATAGATATTGCCCAGCCCCGCGACGATTCGCTGATCGAGCAGCAGCGACTTCACCGGGGCGCGGCGATCGGCGAAGGCGGCGCCCAGATGGGCGGCCGAGAACCCGTTGCTCAAAGGTTCGGGCCCAAGATCCTTGAGCAGGCGGTGCGAACCCTCGGCCCCGGTCTTAAGCAGATCCATGGCGCCGAACCTGCGCGCATCGTTGAACACGATCCGCGTGCCACCGGCCATGTCGATCAGCACATGGTCATGGCGCGACGGGGCGGGATGCGCGTGGTGGAACTGGCCGGGCTGGGCACGGTCGGCACCGGTCTGGATGAGCAGCCGTCCGGACATGCCCAAATGCATCAGCAATGTCTCGTCGGTCGAAAGATCGACCAGGATGTATTTCGAGCGGCGCCGCAGGCTGCGCACGGTCGCCCCGGTCAGCCGCGCGCCCAGTTGCGCCGGCAACGGCCAGCGCAGATCGGGCCGGCGGGCGACGGCTTTGGCGATCACCGCCCCCTCCATCACCGGGACCAGCCCGCGGCGGACCGTCTCAACCTCGGGCAGCTCAGGCATGTCGCTCAACCATGCGCGCTATCCATCGCGGTCGGTTCCCCGGGTGCCAAGCCGCTCGGCCGTGTCCAAAGCCAACGCGGCGAAATGGGCAAAGCCCCGCAGATTGGACGGAATCCGGACAAGCGCCCCGTCCGGCCGGCGCGCAACGATCTGGCTGGCCGCGAGCCCCGCGGCGCCGCGCCCGCCCCGGCTTTCACGGTGCAGATCGGCCAAACCGGTCCAGGGCAGCGTGAAGGGCTTGGCACCTGGCCGGCACAATGTGAGCTCGCGCGCGTCATAGAGCACCCGCAGCCGCCGCTGCCGTCGGGTCCAAAGAAGTGCGGCAAAGGCGACGCTGGCGGCAAGGCCAAGCACGGCATCGGATGGGCCAAGCCCGGTGCCGAAGAGCGAGCCCAGGATGCCGCCGGCAAAGCCCAGCGTGGCCAGGGCCAGGATCGCGGCGACAAGGTCAATGGCGGCCGAAGGGCGCAGAACAAAGCGGCCATCAAGATGCTCGGGGGCCGCGTCGCGATCGGCGCGCAAGCGCAACAGGGCGGCCCCGGCCAGGGCGGCCACCACCCCAACTCCCGACGCGATCAGCCAGGCGGTCACCCGCACCTGCCGGGCCTGCGCGACAATCCATCGGAATTGCGTCGCCTCATGGGCGGTCTATAAAGCGTGCAGTCGGACCAAGAGCAAGAGGCCGGGAGGCAGACGCCAGCGATGACCGATCGCGAACGCGAAACGGATTTCGGCTTTGAACGCGTGCCGGAATCACAAAAGGCCGACCGCGTGCGCGGCGTGTTCACGTCGGTTGCCGGCCGCTACGACCTGATGAACGACGCCATGTCGCTGGGCGTGCACCGCCTGTGGAAAGAGGCGCTGATCGACTGGCTGGCGCCGCGGGCCGATATGCGGCTGTTGGACGTCGCCGGCGGCACCGGCGATATCGCGTTTCGGTTTTTGCGCCGCGGCGGCGGTGACGCGGTCATCTGCGACATGACCGCGGGCATGCTGGTTGAGGGCCGAAACCGTGCCGAGGCCGCCCATGCCCCGCGGCTCGACTGGGTTTGCGGCGATGCGATGGGGCTGCCCTTTCCCGACGCGGTCTTCGACGCCTACACGATCAGTTTCGGGATCCGCAACGTCACCCGCATCGAGGATGCGCTGGCCGAGGCGTTTCGGGTGCTGCGGCCCGGTGGCCGGTTCATGTGTCTGGAATTCAGCCGCATGCCCGTCGACGGGCTGCGCTGGCTCTATGATCGCTATTCCTTCAACGTGATCCCCGCCATGGGTCTGGCGATCACCGGCGACCGGGCCAGCTATCAATATCTGATCGAATCGATCCGCCGATTTCCCGACCAGGAGCGTTTCGCCCAGATGGTCCGCGATGCCGGGTTCGAGCAGGTGCGTTATCGCAGCCTGTCGATGGGCATTGTCGCCATCCATTCCGGGTGGAAGCTTTGACGGCCATTGCCAGTGCCTGGCGGCTGGTGCGCACGCTGGCAACATTTGAACGGACCGGAGCGATGCGGGTGGCGCTGGAGGCCATGGAGGCCCCGCGCGCGGTTCGGATCGCCGCCCGGGTGATCGGCTGGCCGCTGTCGGTGATCGGCTTGACCGGCGACCGCAAGATGCCCCCCGTGGTGCGCGCTTTGACCGCGCTGGGGCCGGCCTACATCAAATTCGGGCAAATCCTGTCGACCCGTCCCGATGTGGTGGGCGAGGATCTCGCCCGCCAGATGCGGGTTCTGCAGGACAAACTGCCGCCCTTCTCGATGGCGCAGGCCCGCGCCGAAATCGCGCGCGAATTGGGCGCGCCGGTCGAGACGCTCTTTGCGGCTTTTGACGATCCGATTGCCGCGGCCTCGATCGCCCAGGTCCATCGCGCCGAGCTGAAGGGAACGCGGCGCGAGGTTGCGGTGAAAATCTTGCGCCCCGGCATCGAGCGGGCGTTTCTGCGCGACGTCAAAGCGTTCTATTTTGCGGCCGACCTCATCGAGTTCCTCGCCCCGGTGACCCGCCGCCTGCGCCCCCGCGCGGTGATCGAGCATTTCGACAGCGTCGTGCAGGGCGAGCTCGACCTCAGGCTGGAAGCCTCGGCCGCCAGTGAGTTTCGCGCCAATACCGAAGAGGATGCCGGCTTCCGCGTGCCTGGCGTGATCTGGCATCTTTCCGAACGCCGGGTGATGACGACCGAGTGGGTGCGCGGCATCAATATGGGCGAAACCGACGAGCTGGTCGCGGCGGGCAACGATCCGCGACGCCTGGCGGTCAACATCGTGCAGAGTTTTCTCAAGCACGCCCTGCGCGACGGGTTTTTCCACGCCGACATGCATCAGGGCAACCTGAAGGTCGGGCCGGATGGCGGCATCGTCGCGCTCGATTTCGGGATCATGGGGCGGATCGATGCCTATACCCGCCGGGTCTATGCCGAGATCATCATGGGGTTCTTGCGCCGCGACTATCAGCGCGTGGCCGAGGTGCATTTTGAGGCAGGTTACGTCCCGCGCGACCGCGACGTGCAGCTCTTTGCCCAGACCCTGCGGTCGATTGGCGAGCCGATTTTCGGGCAGGAGGCCGACAAGATCTCCATGGCCCGGCTGCTGGCGCATCTTTTTGATGTGACCGAGCGGTTCGGCATGGAAACCCGGACCGAACTGATCCTTTTGCAACGCACCATGGTCGTGGTCGAAGGGGTGGGCCGCTCGCTTGACCCGCATATGAACATGTGGGAGGTCGCGCGCCCGGTGGTCGAGGCCTATATCCGCAGCAATCTTGGCCCACGGGCGGTGTTGGGCACCATGCGCGAAACGCTGATGGTGCTGTCGCGGTTCGGCCCGAGGCTGCCGGCCCTGACAGAGCGACTGCTCGTCGAAGCGGGCAGCCAGGGCGCCACCGCGCCGCAACCGCAGGGCCGGATCCAGGGACGCTGGCTCCTGCTGGGCGTGGCCTTCGGCGTCGGCATGGCCGTTCTGCTGCCGCGGCTCTTCTGACGCGACCCGTTGACCGCAGCCGCAGCGCTGTGATTGGTGGCAGCGACCGGTCACCAGGGGGAGAGCGCGGGTCCAATGTCAAACACCGAGGATGACGACAGCGCGGCCCGGATTCTGGACCATCTCAAGACCCTGCGCCGCCTGCTGCGCGAGCACAGGGCCGCAACCGGCACGCCGTTTCGCTTTCCAGGCAAGCTGGCACCCGAATTGCGTCAACCGGAATTCGAAGGGGCCCGGGTCTTTTCCAACCGCCAGCATCTGGTCACGGCGCTGATCTCGGGCGGCACGGGCGCGGAAATCGGCGTCGAGTTCGGACATTTCTCGCGCGTTTTGCTGGAAAAGCTGAACCCGCGCGCGCTTCACCTCTTTGAGCTCAACTTCGCGCGCGTGCATGCGGATGTGACGTCAGACCCACGCGTGACCTGTTGGGAGGGTGATTCGTCATCGAACCTCGCACAGCTTCCCGACGCGCATTTCGACTGGATCTACATCGACGGCGATCACAGCTACCAGGGCTGTTTGAAGGATGCGGAAACCGCCGAGCGCAAGCTCAAGCCCGGCGGGATTGCAATGTTCAACGATTACACGAACTGGAGCCCGCCCGATGCGGCCCGGCTGGGGGTGATGCCGGTGGTCAATGAGCTGATAAATTCCAGCCGCTGGAAGCTGCGCGGCATCGCGCTGGCCTGGCACGGGTTTCACGACGTGGCGCTGGAACGGATCTGACCGGGCGCGGCGTCCGGGCGGCGCCCTATGCGCAGCACCCGCGATTTCGCCGCGCCCGATGCGGCAGTCCCTTTCGCGCCAGACCGTGACGCGGCCAAGCGTTTGCGTCAGACCAGCAAGCGTCAGATCGCGGTGCCGTTCAGGGCAAGCTGCCCGCTGGCATTCACGGTCAGCGTATGCGCCGTGCCATTGGGATCGGTCAGAACCAGGCTGCCGCCCGCGCCTGTGACCTCAAGGCTCTGGGGAACCTGAAGCGGGTCGGCCGCCCAGGGCGCGTCGATCACATACTCCGCCCCGCCATTCATGATGACATTGGAATGGATCACATTGCCGTTCGAGCCCGAGACCAGATGCACACCGGCATTGGCATTGATCATCACATTGCCCAGCACGATGTTGCGCTGCGCGTCGTTGAGCTCGATGCAGGCCGGGCCGGTGCTGTCGAGATGGTTGCTGATGAAGGAGTTGTTGAACGATGTCGTTCCCGATGCGCTTACGGTGCGGATGCAGACATCGTCGCAAACCCCAAACATGCAGCCGTAAAAGATGTTGCGATAGGCACCGTCCAACAGGATGTGCGGCAGCGCCAGCGTGCCGGTCAAGCGGCCATGGAACTTGCCCGAGAACATCACCTGTTTGGTGTAGCGGCCCATATAGACCTGGATGTAGCGGCTGGCCTCGACCTGAAACCGCGGCGTGAAGTCGAGATTGTTGGACCCCAGATCCGGTTCCGAACCGCCAAAGAAATTGTCGATCTCAACGGCGTATTTGTTGGCTGTGTTGGGCCCGGTGCCGGCCCCGTCATCGCCGCATTCGACGATGGTGATGTCGATACGGCTGTCCCAGACCTCGCGCAACCGCAGCACGGTGCCGCGGCAGTTAAAGACGCCGACATCGCGGAACTCCATCGAGGTGGCAATGTCGATGCGGAAAACATCGGCATCGACGAGACCGTCCGAGATCACCTGAAAGTCGCGAAACGACCAGTTGATGACCCGGGCCGCATTGGGGGCGGAGGTGTCCCCCTGGATCCGGAACAGGCTGTTGGAGATGTTGTCGGAGATGCGGAACACGGTCTGGCCCTTGCCGGCGCCCTGAAGGTGAAACTCCAGCCCCGCAGGGTCATTGAGCAGCCGGTAGTCGAGGATCCGTTTGGTCACCCGGTAGGTCGCGCCGATGGGCTCGCACCGCACGCGGTTTTCCATACACCATGTGTGGCAGGCCAGGATCGCGTTGCTGTCATCGGCCGAGTTGTCGCCCAGCGCCCCCCAATGCTCATAGGTCGCGCGCCCGTCGGGCGACCAGCTACGCGCGTCGGCCGTGGTCAACGCCGTGCCTCCGGCATCCTCCACGAAGGCCAGACCGGCCACGCGCAGACGTGTGATCCCGGCTGCAACCGCGCTCGCCTCGGCCTCGGCCCGGGTGGCAAAGCCAAAGGCATGGCGCAGCAGATCGGCCGGGGTGGTGAATCCGCTGGTGCCGTCCGGCCCGTCGGTCGTGTCCGAAACGTCGACGATATAGAGCGCATCGCCCGCGGCCGGGTCGGTCACATGCTTGGCAATGTCGGTCAGCTTGGTCATGCGGGCGTCTCCAGATAAAGCGCAGCGTCGGTTTCACGCAGCAACGCCGCGCCGGTCGACAGGGTGAGCGGTGCAAAGCCGGCGCGGTGGGCGGTCAAACGCTTGACATGCGGCCGCGCCAGACCCGGCCAGGCGGCGCTGGCAGGAAACCCGATGACCGCGTCGCTGCTGTCGTCGTCATAGGTGAGCGCAAGGTCATAGAAGGGCGCGCTCAGCGTGCTCAGCCCCGGCATGTCGGCGCCACGCGTGACAGGCGATGCCAGGGTGGGGATGTAGCTGCCCAAAGCGGTTTGCGCGGCAAGAAAGACCACGCTCTCTCCGGCAACCAGTGTGTCCGGGCCGATGCCGACGCGAAGATCGCCGGTGAAATTGGGGGTGTAGGTCAGCGTGACGCGCAGCACCCCATCGGCCTCGGTCGCCTCGGAGATGTCTTGAAGCGTGCCCGCGGCGGTGGAGGCCGGGCCCAGGCTGCCAAAGCTGCCGCGGATGGCGGTGTTCTGGCCCGCGTTCAGATCGCGAAACTGGATCATCAACCGGCCCGAGCTGCCCGGTTGGCAAAACAGTGTGAACGGCAGCGTCTCGCCCGCGGTTGCGGTGATGACCTGCTCGAGCCGTGCGCTGTCATTGCCCGCTCCGGTCAGGATCAGCCCGCTCCAACGGCCGCGCAGCGTCAGGCCGGCCGTTATGGCCGCAAGGCCCGCCGCCAGGTTCCAGCCGCCGGAGGTCGCCTCGCTGTCGAGCAGGCGGTTGGTGCCCCCGGCCTCGACCAGCAGACCACGTGCCAGGCC
>JBCDDO010000028.1:0-12821 GCA_039180245.1 Pseudomonadota bacterium
AGGCCGAGAGCGAGCGGTAGAACGCGAAGAACTCTGGATCGATGCCGTAGGCATTGGCGAAAATCCGGTTGCGCGTGGCATCGGCCTCACCGCGAACGATCTCGGCTTCCTTGCGCGCCTCGGACTCCGTCTCCGTCGCGGTCCTGTCTGCCGTGGCGCGCACAAGCTGCGCCTGCTCCTGCCCGCGGGCGCGCTGGTCGGCCGCGATCCGGTTCCGTTCAGCCTTCATCCGCTCAAAGGTTGCGGCAAGGTTTGCCTGGGGAAGGTCGGCGCGCTTGATGCGCACGTCGATGAGTTCGACCCCAAAGGATTCCGCCGAGATCTTTGCGGCATCGCGGATCCGGGTCATCAGCGCGGTCCGGTCGGCCGACAAGAGCGCCTCGGAGGTCACGGTCCCGATCGCATCGCGCATGGCCGCATCGATGATGCCTTCCAACCGCTCGGCCGCATCAAACTCAGTATTGATCGCTTGTCGGAACCGGATGGGGTCTGAGATGCGCCATCGCGCAAACAGATCGACGACCAGCCGACGGTTGTCGCGCGGGATGATCTCGACCGGTTCGCTGTCGAGCGACAGGATCCGGTCCTCATAGGTCACCACATCCTGAATGAAGGGCAGCTTCACGCCCAAGCCAGGGTCGCGCTTGGTGGCCACGACCTCACCGAATTGCAAGACCAGCGCTTGTTCGCGCTCATCCACCACAAAGAGAGACGACCAGAGCGTGACCGCCGCTGCGGCCAGCACGATCACGAAGATTGCTGTCAGGCGTCGCATCAGTTGGCCTCCGTGGTCCGGCGCAGTTCGGGCAAGGGCAGATAGGGCACCACGCCCTGCGCATCGCTGGCGGTCTGGTCGATGATGATCTTTTCGACATCGCCAAGCACCCGCTCCATCGTCTCCAGATACATGCGCTTGCGTGTCACCTCGGGCGCGAGCGCGTACTCGTCATAGATCGCGCGGAAGCGGCTCGCCTCACCCTCGGCCTCATTGACCACCCGAGCACGATAGGCCTCGGCATCCTGCTTGATCTCCTCGGCCAGACCGCGCGCGTTGGCGGTCCGCTCATTGGCATAGCTCTCGGCCTCTTTTTCGAACCGATCCCGATCCTGCTCGGCGGCCTGAACGTCGCGGAAGGCATCTTGCACCGGCTCCGGCGGGTCGGCGCGGTTGAAGTTCACCCGCACGATATTGATCCCGGCCTCATAGCTGTCGAGCGTCGACTGAACCAAGCTCTCCAGTTCGGACCCGATCGCGCCGCGGTTTTCGGTGATGATCGCCTGAAGGTTGGAGCGCGCAACGATTTCGCGCATCGCCGATTCGGACACCGCCTTGATCGTCGATTCGTGGTCCTTGAGGTTGAAGAGGAAGTCCGACAGGTTCGAGATGTTCCAGACCACCTGGAAATCGATATCGACGATGTTCTCGTCGCCGGTCAGCATCAGACCCTCGTCGCGCTCGGTTCCTCGTCCGCGATTGTTGATGCCGACAGCGATCTGGCGTTCGCGCCGAACCGCCCGCTTTTCATAGGTCACAACCGGCCAGGGCGCAAAGTTCAGCCCCTCGCCCTCGGTGCCGATATACTGTCCGAAAAGCAGCTCCGCGGCCTGCTCGCCGGTTTCAACCCGGTAGAGCGAGAGATACGCCCAGCCGACAAGCACCAGCCCCGCGATCAGAAACCAGCCGCCGCGGCCAATGCCGCCGGGCCCGTCGCGGCGCCCCGGTGGGCCGCCCTTGCCGCCCATCAGGACACGAAGCTGCTCCTGCCCCTTGCGCACGATCTGATCGATGTCGGGCACTTGGCTGGACCCACCCGGGCGGTTCCCGCCGCCCCAAGGACTGCGGTCGGGCTTTTTGTCGTTGTCGTCGCCGCCGCCCCCCCAGGGGCCACCTTTTCCATATGGCATGTTTGGCTCGGTCCTCCGCCTTCACTGCACGCCCCCATGTGTGGGTTGCCCCGGTGCTGTCAACCCTCTCGCGACACCGACACGCACTGACCCGCATCTCAACCTGCGAGGTCTGGGCCTTGCGGTCACGCTTCCGGGGCCGGCTGGGCCACAGGGCTGCGCATTGTGACAAGCTCTTCAGCCGCGGTCGGATGCACCGCAACCGTCCGGTCGAAATCCTCTTTGGTCGCGCCCATTTTCAGCGCGACGCCGGCAAGCTGGATCATCTCGCCCGCGCCATGGCCAAGGATGTGGCATCCCAAGACCCGGCGGGTGGCTGCGTCGACGACCAGCTTCATGAGCATCTTCTCCGACCGCCCCGACAGCGTTGCCATCATCGGCCGGAATGTGGCCCGGTAGATCTCCAGCGCATGCCCGGCGGCGCGGGCATCTTCCTCCGACAGACCAACGGTGCCGATTTCGGGCTGCGTGAAGATCGCGGTGGCCACGGTTTCATGATCGGGCTGCAGGGGGTTGGACCGAAACACGGTCTCGGCAAAGGCCTGCCCTTCGCGGATCGCGACCGGCGTCAGCGCCAGCCGGTCGGTGACATCGCCCACAGCATAGATCGACGGCACCGAGCTTTGCGACCAGCTGTCGACGGCGACCGCGCCATTGGCCGTCAGGCGCACGCCCACCTCCTCCAGCCCCAAACCGGCGGTGTTGGGGGTGCGCCCCGTGGCAAACATAATCTCCTCGGCCTCCATGACGCTGCCATCGTCAAGCCGCACTGTCAGCGCCCCGCGCGTGCCCTCGATCGCCGTCACATTGGCCTCAAACCGCTGGGTGATGCCTTTTTCGGCCATGGCTGTCGTGACATGGGTCCGCAGGTCAGCATCGAAGCCACGCAGCACCTCGGGCCGGCGGTGGACATGGACAACGTCGCTCCCCAAGCCGTTGAAAACGCCCGCGAACTCGCAGGCAACATAGCCGCCGCCCACGATCACCATGCGCGTGGGCAGGCGCGGCATGTGAAACACCTCGTTGGAGCTGATCGCCTGGTCGATGCCGGGAATGTCGGGCATCACCGGCCAGCCCCCCGTGGCCACCAGAATATGCGAGGCGCTGACCGTTTCGCCGCTGGCAAGCCGCACAGTGTGCGCATCGGCAAGGGTCGCGCGGCTGTGGAACGTCGTTGCGCCGGCGCCGTGAAGCCCGGCTTCATAGAGCCCTTCGAGCCGCGTCACCTCAGCATCGCGGGCCGCGCAGAGCTTGTCCCAGTGAAACTGGCATTCGCCGACCTCCCAGCCAAATCCTGCCGCGTCTTCGAAAAGTTCGGAGAAGGCCGACGCATAGACCATGAGTTTTTTTGGCACGCAGCCGCGGATCACGCAGGTGCCGCCGAAGCGAAACTCCTCGGCCACAGCGACCCGCGCGCCGGCCTGGGCCGACACCCGGGCCGCACGCACACCGCCCGAGCCGCCGCCGATGACAAAGAGGTCAAAATCAAACTCGCTCATGCATCCAGCCCTTTCGCGGCGGTCGCGCCTGTCAAACTCATTGGCCCTGGTCCCGAAACAGGCTCTCGCCGCCATCGGCCTCGGTGGGGTCGACCAGCGTGCTGCCGGCATCGGGCTCGATGCGCCGAACCGTGCCGTCCTCTGCGCCCAGCAGGGCAACATCCGCAATGTCGATGAAGAGACCGGTTTCCACCACGCCGGGGATCATGTTGAGCATGACCGCAAGTTCGCCGGGCTTGCGGATATGCACGGTGTAAAGGTCGATCAGGAAATGGCCCTCATCGGTCATATAGGGGGCGTCACCTTGCATCCGCAGCGCGGTGCGATGCCCGTCGACATCGGCACTTTGCAGCGCTTCTTCGATCACCGAGCGGGTGGTTTCCCAGCCGAAGGGCACGATTTCGACCGGCAAGGGGTAAACTGCGCCCAGCTTGCGCACCGATTTGCTGTCATCGGCGATGACGACCATGCGGTCGGAGGCGGCGGCCACGATTTTTTCCTGCAGCAGCGCGCCGCCCGCGCCCTTGATCAGCGTCAATCGCGGATCGATCTCGTCGGCGCCGTCGACCGTCAGGTCGAGCCAGCCAGTGTCGTCAAGCGTGCTGAGCGGGATGCCGAGCTGCTCGGCAAGCTCGCCCGTGGCCAGCGATGTCGGCACCCCGGTCACCTGCATGCCCTCCAGGCGGATGCGGTCGGCCAAAAGACGCAAGAACCATGCGGCGGTCGAGCCGGTGCCCAAACCGATGCGCATCCCGTCGCGCAGCTCGTCCAACGCCGCATGCGCCGCTGCGTATTTTGCCCGATCCTGGGCCGAAAGTTCGCGCACCATCGCCATATCCGCTTGTCGTCGGCCGTTCGAGGTCTTCTATAGAGCCAATCTGTGCAGGGTGCGAGGCGAAACCCGCCGGCCGGGATGGCGCAGATACAAGGCGAGGCTTTGACGATGCACGAGGGGCGTCGAGCATGTTTCTGAGCGTCTTTGATCTCTTCAAGATCGGGGTCGGGCCGTCGAGCTCGCACACAATGGGACCGATGATCGCGGCGGGCCGATTTCTCGACGCGCTGCGCGATGGCACCGATCGGGTGCCCGGTGCCGGCGCGCCGGCGCGCTTGAGCTGCCGTCTGCATGGCAGCCTCGCGCTGACCGGGAAAGGCCATGCGACCGACCGTGCCGTGATCCTGGGCTTTGCGGGGTTTGACCCGGCAACGCTGGATGCCGCGGCGGCTGAGGCAGCACTGTCGCAGATCGCCCAGACCGGATCGGTCACCGTGCCGGGTCAGGGTAGATTGCGGTTCGACCCGCGCGCCGATCTCATCTTCGATTTCGGCCCACCCCTGCCGCTGCATGCCAATGGCATGGTGTTGCAGGCTCATGATGCAGCGGACAATCTCGCCTTCAGCCAGACCTATTATTCGGTTGGCGGCGGGTTTGTGGTGACCGAGCGCGAGTTTGCGGCCCAATCCGAGCCGCCGGCCCCGGACACGCCGCATCCCTTCTCGACCGCTGCCGAAATGCTGGTCATGGCGCACCGCTCCAAAATGAGCATCGCCGAGATGAAACGCGCCAATGAGAGCATGGCCAACGGCACCGACCCCGGTTCGGGCCTCGACCGGATCTGGACCGAGATGTCGGGCTGTATCGACCGGGGGCTGGCGGTCGATGGCGTGCTTCCGGGTGGGCTGAAGGTGCGCCGGCGCGCCCATGCCATCCACACCAAACTGTGCGCCGAAAGCGGGCTCAATCTGGTGCCGCCGCATGTGACCAATGATTGGCTGTCGGTCTATGCAATGGCGGTGAATGAAGAGAACGCCGCCGGCGGGCGCGTGGTGACGGCGCCAACGAACGGGGCGGCGGGCGTCGTGCCGGCGGTCATCCGCTATTACCTCGATCATGTTCCGGGCGCCCGCGTCGCAGCGGTTCGCGAGTTTCTGCTGACCGCGGCCGCGATTGGCGGGCTCATCAAGCGCAACGCGTCGATCTCAGGGGCCGAGGTTGGCTGCCAGGGCGAGGTCGGCAGCGCCGCTGCAATGGCCGCGGCCGGGTTCTGTGCGGTGCTGGGCGGCACGCCCGAGCAGGTTGAGAACGCCGCCGAGATCGCCTTGGAGCATCATCTGGGCATGACCTGCGATCCCGTCGCGGGGCTGGTGCAGATCCCCTGCATCGAGCGCAACGGGATGGGGGCGATCAAGGCCGTCGCGGCAGCCTCGCTCGCGTTGCGCGGCGACGGCGCGCATGCGGTGCCGCTCGATGCCTGTATCGAAACGATGCGCCAGACGGGCCGCGACATGGATGTGCGCTACAAGGAGACCTCGCTGGGCGGCTTGGCGGTCAATCTGCCGGCATGCTGAGACAGGCAACAGCTGCCGGCAATGCCGTGTCGGGCAGGATGACAAACACACCGCGCCGGTCGAAGGACAGGCTCACCCTGCCGCCAATGGCCCGGTTGGAGGTGCCGGTTCGACCTGTCGGATCGAGCAACAGATCATCGGCCGGCCATTCCAACCCCTCAGAATGCAGAACCCGGGTCGGCG
Organism: Pseudomonadota bacterium; assembly: GCA_039180245.1. Classification (GTDB taxonomy): domain Bacteria; phylum Pseudomonadota; class Alphaproteobacteria; order Rhodobacterales; family Rhodobacteraceae; genus J013. The sequence continues at coordinate 5,937 of JBCDDO010000028.1, forward strand.
CAATGGGCCAGAGCGAGACCCGCTGAAGCGGGTCAAGCTGAAGCGTGGTCGAGAGCGGTGCGAGAAAGCACAGATCGCACCCGCCCATCAGAATCGCCGCCTTGTCGGGCCGGGCCGCCAGAACCGACAGCGCGGCGAGCATATGATCCAGCCGATCGCCGGCAAAGCCCACCGCCACGAAAAGCGGCGCCTGGACCATGCGCAGGCATTTGTCGAAATCCGTGCTCTCCTGCTCGGGCACATGATGGATGACGACGCCTTGCGCGTCCCAGGTCTCGCGGGCGCCCAGACTGTCAAGATCGCCGATAATCGCTTGCGGCCTGTGGCCAGTCGCGGCAAGATGGTGCGCGCCTCCATCGGCTGCAACCAGAGCGGGTGCAACCGACAAGGCGGCACGCAGGTGGTCTGGGGACACGTCGCCTGCCCCGACAAGCGTTGTTGCCGCATTTGCCGTGTTGTGTTCAGGGTTCATTCGTTTTTTGCCTTCATCTTGCCATAAGACGAGGGATTCGCGTAAAATTTCAATAAGCAAGGCGCTTGACGCTATGCGGCGTAGTAACGATACTTCGCAATGGGGGTACACTTTGGTTCTGGGGAGTGGGTCGATTGTCTGATCCTAAGCGTTTGACCGTGTCTTACGGTTCGTTCACCTGTACGGTCGAGGGGTTCGACGAGCCATTCCGCGTGATGCGAATGGTGGTGGATTACTTCCAAAGCCTCACGGCGGCGGATCCGAGTTTCGGCGCCCAACCGCGGCGCCTTGATCCCGAAGAAGTCACACGCCGCGCACATGGGATGCCCGGTGTGGGTCCCGTGTCGGTCGCGCTCGACCCGATCGCGGGCGGCGACGGCATCATTGTGCGCAGTGCGCTGGCTGAGGATGCGCAGACCGCGACGGGTGCAGAAGCCCGCCAAAACGGGTTTGCTGCCGCACCGGAAGCGGTGGAACCGGCCAGCGCAACCGTGCCCGCTCGCGCCGACATCGTTGCGCCCAAGGCAGATGCCGCGCCCGTCGTTGCAGAGGCCGCGCCCGTCGTTGCAGAGGCGGAGGCACCCGTCGTTGCAGAGGCGAAAGCGCCCACCGCTACCGAACCGGCACCCATCATGGCGCAGGAGCCCCACCGCGCGGCCGACACGCCGGCAGCGGCCCAGTCGAGTGCGCTGAGCGACGCCGACGCTCTTGGCTCGGAACCGCAAACCGCCGATGCCGAGCCCGTTGCAGAGGCGGATACGCCGGACGTCGAGGTCACCCCGGTTGCGCCGACCATTCTGGAGGCAGAGGCCGTGTCGGATCCCGACACTACCCCGGATATGTCGGATGCCGACACTACCGCGGATATGTCGGATCCCGCCCCCGCGGCACCTCAGGATGCCAAGCCCGAAATCATTACGTCGCATGACGCTCCAGCTGAAACCAGCGATCTCTCCGAAGAGTTCAATCTCCCGAACGACGAGACGTTCAGCGAGGATGATTACGATCAGGAAATCGCCTGGGACAATGCGTTCGAGGCCCTGCCGGGCGAAGATGAGCGCGTCAAGCAGGCGCGGATGGCCGCCGCACGCAGCGCAGAGCAGCGTGAAGAGGAAGCGCTGCGCCGCGTTCTCCGTGCGATCGAAAAGCGTGCCGAGGATGCGGCGATCGCCACCGAGGCCGGCGCGCACCGTCCGGCGGCCGAGGCAGCTTCAGACGAACCTGTCGAAGCAGTCGCCGCGGCGCCGTCCCAGTCTGAATCCGACGCGCCGGCAATTGCGGCATCCGCCGAATCCGCCGTTGAAGCAACGGCTGAGGCGGCGCCCGAGGCGGCTAAGGCAGTTTCCACGGTTGAGACCGCAGCCTCGGCGGAAATCGCCGAGGCTGAGCATGCCGCGGTCGATGCGGACGTCGCGACAGCGCGCGTTGAAGCTGAGGCGGAGCCGGCCCCGCAGCCGGTGGTCGCAAAAACCCCGTCCCGTAAAGCGGCACCAGCAGATCCGGTCGCCGATCAGCCAGCCGCACAAGGAACCGCGGAGGACGAAGCCGAGGCCGAGGATGCACGCCCGGCCGCACGGCTTGCCAACCTGTCCACCGGGCTCGCACCGCATCGCAAGGTGACGATGCGCAAGCGCCCACCGCTTCAGGGCCAGCCCGATCTGGCGCCGCTCGATGCGGCCAGCACGATCGGCGAGCCCTGGAAGGACATAGCGGCCAGTGCCCCGCCGGCCGAACCCGCGCCCGCCGACACGCAGCGCACGCGCGTGCCGCTTGCCGAACGCCTGTTCGGTCGCAAATCGGCCGATGCGACGGCCAAGGCCCCCGAAGCGCAAAAGAAGACTGCTGCTGCCGCGCCAGGCGCAAAGGATGAGGCTGCCAAGCCCACGCCGCAGCACGCTGCGACGGCCCAGCAAGACGCCGACGACACCGATGAGTTTGTGTTCGACGAAGAGGCGTTCTTGGCGCGGACCCGCGCGAAGGTTGAGGAGCGGGAGGCAAATGCCGCGGCCGCCAAGGCAGAAGCCGAGGCAAAGGCCACTGCACAGACAGCGGAGAAAGCAGCGAAGGCAGCACCGCTTACCCAACCGGCAAACGAAGCGACGGCTGCGACGCCAAAAGCGCCGTCGGAAACAGCGAAGACCGCCGCACCGGCGCGCGAAGAAATGCCTATGCCGCCGCAGAATGCGGACGCAGTGGCGACGGAGGCCAAACCGGTTCCGGCATTGCGGCGCGACGCGGTGCAGCCCGCCCAGCCGGCGGCGGTGGCGCCAGCGGCGGCATCCCTGCAAGTGGTCGGGCGCGAGGCCGAAGCCGCGGCTGCCTCGCTCACCGGTGGAAGCGATCTGGCGACCTTCACCCGCCGGTTCGGGGCCGCCTCGCTGCCAGAACTGTTGGAGGCGTCGGCCGCCTACACCACCCTGGTGCGTGGCCAAACACGGTTCAGCCGCCGCGATATCATGCTCGCGCTCGAAGAGATCGGCGGCGAGGATGAGTACACGCAGGAGGCGCGGATCAAGTCCTTCGGCAAGTTGCTGCGCAAAGGCTCGATTGTTCGGGTGGATGACGGCAAGTTCGCGCTCTCGCGCACCGCGCGCTTTTCCTATGAGGAAAAACTCAGCGCCACCGGCTGATAACGCGCGTCGTTCAGAACCAAATGCACATCAGGGGCTCCGCATGTCGGAGCCTCTGGTCGTTTAAACCCGCAGGGCGCGCCAACCCCGTGCCGGGCCATTCGACGTCTGGCATGGGCCTGCGGGACGGCAACGCTGTCACGATGGCGGTTTGTCTGGGTCTTCGCGCCCAACGCCGCGAAACACGAACCGAAACGGCAACGCCCAGGCAACGCCCAAGATAATGTAGATCACCGCCTCAATCGCCCAGTGCAGACGGTCAAAGGCGTTGAGAATGCTGACCGCCCCCACCACATAGGCGGGCATCCAGACCAAGAGCAGCACCAGCGACAGACGCCGGCGGGCCTTGTGCGAGAGGGTCATTCAGTCATCCTTTCCACGCCGCGACCGCGTCACCGGGCATCACACTCGGGCAATCCGCGCCCTGGTTGAGCCAGGCCCTAATCCGCAAAGGGATCGCGCACCAAAATGGTGTCATTGCGCTCAGGGCTCGTCGAGACCAGTGCGACAGGACACCCCACCAACTCCTCGATCCGGCGGACATATTTCACCGCCGCGGCCGGCAATTCCGCCCAGCTGCGTGCGCCGGCGGTGGTCTCGGGCCATCCGGGCAGCGTCTCATACACCGGCTCGACCCGGGCCTGTTGGGCGGCCGCGCTCGGCAGATGATCGATGAGTGTTCCATCGAGCCGGTAGCCGGTGCAAATGCGCAGCGCGCTCAACCCGTCAAGCACATCAAGCTTGGTCAGCGCAATGCCGCTCACCCCGCCGGTCATGCAGCTTTGCCGCACCAACGCCGCATCGAACCAGCCGCAGCGTCGCTGCCGCCCGGTGACCGTGCCAAACTCATGCCCGCGCTCACCAAGGCGGCGGCCGATGTCATCGTCAAGCTCGGTCGGAAACGGCCCCTCCCCGACCCGTGTCGTATAGGCTTTGGCGATGCCAAGCACAAAGTCCAACGCGCCCGGCCCCACGCCGGCACCGGTGGCGGCCGATCCCGCCAAGGTGTTGGAGGAGGTAACAAACGGGTAGGTGCCGAAATCGATGTCGAGCAGCGCGCCCTGGGCGCCTTCGAAGAGGATGCGGCTGCCGGCAGCGCGCCGCTCGGCCAGAATGCGCCAAACCGGGGCGGCATAGGGCAGAACGCTCGGCGCGATCTCGTCCAATGCCGCGATCAGCGCGACCCGATCCACCGGCGGCAGGTCGAGCCCGCGGCGCAACGCATCGTGATGGGCGAGCAGCCGGTCGACCCGGGCATCGAGGGTCGCGGGATCGGCCAGATCAGAGAGCCTCAGCGCCCGCCGCCCCACCTTATCCTCATAGGCCGGGCCGATGCCGCGCCCGGTGGTGCCGATTTTGCCGGCGGTCAAAGCGGCCTCCCGCGCGCGGTCGAGCTCGCCATGCAGCGGCAGGATCAGCGGCACGTTCTCGGCAACCTTGAGGATGTCGGGCGTGACCTCCACCCCCTGCCCGCGGATCGCGGCGATCTCGTCACGCAACGCCCAGGGGTCCAAGACCACACCATTGCCGATGATCGACAGCCGGCCTGCGCGCACGATGCCGGATGGCAGAAGCGACAATTTATAGACAACACCGTCGATCACCAGCGTGTGCCCGGCATTGTGCCCGCCCTGGAACCGGACGATTGTCTCGGCGCGCTCGCTCAACCAATCGACGATCTTGCCCTTGCCCTCGTCACCCCATTGGGCGCCGACAACCACGACATTGGCCATGCGCTTTCCCTTCCTTAACCCGGGCGCGGTTATAGACCGCGGCGCGGCGGCGGCGAAGCCCGAACTTCAACCGCCGATGCCGCGCATGGTCGCGGGCTGCGCTGTGCATATAGGGCATCTGCGGTTGCAACCCGGGCCAGTCTGGGACAGGCTTGCACCTCATATTGTAGGGAGGATGGCCGATGCCACAGGATGTGTTGGGCTTGATCGCGCAGCTCGAAGCATCTGTTCCGCATTTCTGGCTGGTGGCAACCGGCGCGGGGGCGTTTTTTGCCGGTCTCCTGATCTCCTGGCTCCTTGCGACGCGTCCCTTAAAGGCGCGCGGGCGGGTTCAGGCGGAGGAGGTCGAGCGGCTGCGCAGCACGGTCAACACGCTGGGGCGGAACCTGTCCAGCGCCGAAGTGCAGGCGGCGCGGGTTCCCAAGCTGGAGGCGCGGTCGGTTGAGCTGACCGAGCGGCTGATGGCGGTGCGCGCCGAGCTGAGCGAGACCTCGGGCATGCTCACCGCCGAGCGCCAGGCGCATCAGGCCCGGGTCGAAGAACTGCGCCGCATTGATGAGGAATTGCAGGATCGGTTTCAGACCATCGCCTCGGGCGCGCTGGACCGCAATGCCCGCACCTTTCTGGGCTTTGTGTCGGAACGCTTCGAAAAGCATCGTGGCGAGGCCGAGGATGCGCTTGCGCAACGCCAGAAGGCCATCGAGGCGATGGTCAAACCGTTGCAGGAGAATTTGGGCAAGGTTGAAAGCCAGATCGGAGCGCTGGAAAAGGCCCGCGAGGGGGCTTATGCCGCCGTCACCACCCAGGTCGCCCAGCTTGCCGAAGGGCAGCTCCGGCTGCAAAGCGAAACAGGACGGCTGGTTCAAGCGCTTCGCGCGCCCAAGACCCGTGGGCGCTGGGGCGAGTTCCAATTGCGCAAGGTTCTCGAAATGGCCGGCATGCTGGAGCATGTCGATTTCGTCTCCGAGCGGGCGATCCCCGGCACGGGTGGCGCACTCCGCCCAGATGCCATCGTGCGCCTGCCCGGCGGCAAGACCATTGTCGTAGATGCCAAGACCCCGCTGGAAGCCTATCTGCAATCGATCGAGGCCGACACGCCGGAGGCACGGGCAACCGCGCTCGAGGCCCATGCCCGTCAGACCCGCAACCATGTCAAAGCGCTGTCGGCCAAAGCGTATTGGGATGCGCTCGACACCACGCCCGATTTCGTGGTGATGTTTGTGCCCGGCGAGGCGTTTTATGCGGCGGCAATCGAGGCCGATCCCGAGCTTTTCGAGCATGCCATCGGGGCGCGGGTGCTGATCAGCACCCCGACCACGCTGATCGCGCTGGTCAAGGCCATCGCCTATGGCTGGCAGCAGGATTTGTTGACCCGAAACGCGTTGGAGGTCGCGGCCTCGGCCCGCGAACTTTATGAGCGGCTGCGGGTCTTTGGCGGCCATATGGGCGCGGTCGGCAAAGGGCTTCGTCAGGCCGTGGACCGCTACAATGCCGCCATTGGCAGCTTGGAGGGGCGGGTCCTGCCCGCGGCCCGCCGGTTCGAAACCCTCGGCGTCATCGCACCCGGTGCCGAGATGGACGAAATCGGCCCGCTCGATCAAGATCCGCGTCGGCTGACAGCCCCGGAACTTACGGGCTCCGGTCCCACAATTGCGGACAAAGCCGAGCCGATCGAAGCGCCCTCTGCGCCGCCAGATCCAGCGCATGCGGCTGCCAAGCCAAACGAGGACGAACCGAAATGCGCACCGGATCCGGGCCCGACCGCCGCGCCAGCAGGCAGCGAAGAGGCAGCGTCGCCAGATGCAGCGCGTGCCGGGGCGCAGACCTGACGGCGCGTCGGACCGGAAACTGGCGACAGCACGGCGACAGGACCATCGGGCGGCCCCGAAACGTGGCAATACGGCACCCGGCCTTACTCGCGCACCCCGTAAAGCGCCGCTGCCCGCTTTTCGAATGCGCCCACGATCCGCTGCATCGCCTCATTGAACACAATCCCGATAAACGCCTGGAGGGTGCGGGAGCGAAACTCGAAATCGACGAAGAAATCGAC
>JBCDDO010000029.1:0-12782 GCA_039180245.1 Pseudomonadota bacterium
TCTCTTCGCCTTCGAGCTCAACCGAGAATCGGACTCCGCCCGCCTGTGCCGCCGCCGCCATGGGTTGCATGCCGTTATCCTGATCCGCATCTGAATTGTGGCGAAATCGTAGCGCAATTATGGCGGCCGCGCCACCAACTCGGGCGCGAAACGGTAAACGGCCGCACCCGGATAGCAGGGGCGCTGCCCGGGCCGTGGGATCAGAAAATGTAGTTCGCAGCGCTCAGATCGGCGGCATCCGTGTTCAGGATCAAAAGCGTGTCGCCGCCCGCGTCGATGCGCAGGACATCGCCCGATTGCAGCACCCGCAGGTCCGACAGCGCCAGCACTCTGCTGTGATTGGAGAAATCCAAAATCTCGTCGGTGCTGAAATCCTCGATCCGGTCGAGCTCAAAGCCATCGGTGAAGCGGAAGCTGTCGGTTCCCTGTTCGCCGAACAGCCGGTCCGTGCCGCCGCCGCCCTCGATCAGGTCATTCCCGCCGCCGCCGCGAATATTGTCGAGCCCATCGCCGCCCGAGAGCGTGTTTGCCTCAGATGAGCCCAAAAGGCGGTCATCGAACTCCGATCCGATCGCGTTCTCGATCGAAATCAGCCGGTCGCGGTTGAGAAAGCCATCGAAGGCAAGCTGGGTGTTGAGACGGACATCGACGCCCAATGAGGCGCCTGCGGCGGCCTCCTCGGCATAGCTGGCCGTGTCGATGCCCGATCCGCCATGCATCACGTCATTGCCCTGCCCACCGATCAGCGTGTCGTTGCCGCCGCCGCCGACAATCCGGTCGATCCCAAAGCCGCCATCGAGACGGTTGGCGAACCCATCGCCGGTCAGGCGGTCGGTCAGCGCCGTGCCGCGCGCACCTTCGATGTTGACGATGCTGTCGAGATCGCCGGAGGCATCGACCGCAAAGCCGCCCGCAAGATTGACCTCGACCCCGCGAAACCCGCCGGATTCCAAGTCAAGATCATACCAAATTTCATCAAAGCCGGCGCCGCCATTGACGATGTCATCGCCGGCATAGGCGCGAAAGGTCTCATCGGCCGTGCCGCCGATGATGCGGTCGGTGAAGCCGGTTGCGCGGATCATCTCGATTGAGCTAAGCCGGTCGGTAAAGCCATAATTGTCGGTCACAACGCCGGTAAAGAGATTGGCGAAAATGCCCTGAATGCCGCCGCTGGTGTCGTAATTGACCTCGTCGCGCCCGGCGCCGCCGGTGATGCGGTCATTGCCCTCATAGGCGGTGAAGAAATTGTCGTTGGCATCGCCCACAAGGTTGTCGGACCGGTCGGTGGCGTCGATGTCCCGGATGTTGCGCAGCGTGTCGCGGGTGCCGTACTCATCGATGGCAAACCCGGCCGCCAGATTGACCGTCACCCCGCGCAAACCGAATGAAAAGCCGATTGCGGTGGTCCAGCCGGTGTCGGGCGAAACGCCGATGAGCGTGTCATTGCCCTGGCCGCCATCAAGAAAATCAAAGCCTTCACTGGCCATCAGCGTGTCGGCCCCATTGCCCCCGAAGAGAAAGTCGCTGCCCACCGAGCGTCCGGCGAAGAGCTGGTCGGAGCCGTTGCCGCCAAAAATATCGTCGTCACCGGCGTCGCCAAAGAGGCGGTCATTGCCGTCCCCTCCAAGCAGGCTGTCATCGCCGAACCCGCCGAACAGCGCGTCATTGGCGGCCTGCCCGGTCAGCACATCATCGCCGTCAAAGCCCAGGATCGTATCGGCCACATCGGTGCCGCCCAGCGCATTGTTCAGATCATTGCCGCGAATGATGGCCATCTGCCCCTCCCTTACGCGTCGCACTTTATGCGGGCCGTGCCGGCGTTGAGCGCGTTCTTGCGCCGCGATGTGGACCGTTTACGCACCCGCCGCCCCGATCCGTTGTGGGGCGTGCTCACGGTTTCGTGATCCGCAGGCTCGGCGCGGCAGCCCGGTCACCCGATCTCGCGGGCAAGAACCGCCATGATCTCGTCGGGGCTGGTGCAGGTGGTCAGGAAACCGGCAAAGCTCGCATCGGCAAAGCCGCGCGCGATGACATGATCGATCAGCGCGACCAGCGGCTGCCAATAGCCATCGATGTCGAGCAACAGCACCGGCTTGCTGTGCAGGCCAAGCTGGCGCCAGGTCAGCACCTCGAAGAGCTCATCGAGCGTGCCGGGTCCACCGGGCAGGGCCAGCACCGCATCGGCATTCATGAACATGACCTTCTTGCGCTCATGCATGGTCTCGGTGATCAGGAGACTGGGATCGGCGCGCGACTGCGCTTCGCGCCCGAAAAGATGCGTGGGGATAACCCCCAACCGGGCGCCGCCCACCTCGCGCGCGCCATCGGCAACCGCGCCCATAATGCCAACATCGCCCGCGCCATAGACCAGACGATAGCCGGCCTGCGCCAGGCGCTGCCCAGTTTCGCGCGCCGTTGCGGCAAATGCCGGATTGTCGCCAGGGCGCGAGCCGCAATACACGCACACGCTGCGGATCGGGGACTGGGACATCGGAATCTCCTGTCGGATGGCTGCCAAGCCCTGTGAAGTCGTGCCCGGCGCTTTTGTTTTGCTTCACGGTGCCTAGCATTTCCCTGTGGGTTTCGCATAGATAGAGAGGTCGCAGCGCGGGGGCGGCGGTCTGGCGCCCGGGGGATGCTGCTGGCACGGTGGTGAAGGAAGGCACGCCCATGGCAAGCCGGGGCATGAAAACGGGCATTGGCGCTGCGGTTTCAATCGCGGTGGCGGTCTGGTTCTGGTGGACCCTGTCCGAGCGGCAGGAGGCGGCCGATCCTGATCCGGCACTGGCCGAAACCGTCACGTCGCCCGCGCCTGACACACAAGCGGCCGAGACCGATCCCCCGCAAACCGCGCCGAACAGAGCGGCGGAACCCTCCACGCGGGACCCTGCTCAGCAGACAGCCGACCCTGCAACCGGCACCGCGAAGAAAGATCCAGCGGCCCCTGCGCCGCGCGAGCTTGCCGCCAGCACGGATCCGACGAATGAGATCGTGCCGTCGAACCCCGACCTGCCGCTGCCCGCAAGCCCCGATGCGGCGAACGCGCGCTCGGTCACCGCAACGCCGGCCGACCCGCCGGCAGCGCCGGGCGCGGATCCCACGGCGGACGCCAATGCCGAGAGCGCCAAAAAGCCGGATGTGAATGCGCCCGCAGCGCCCGAGACCGTGGCCGCCGAGACCGAGCCATCCGCCACAGTCCCGGAACCCGGTCAGTCGGAGGTGGTGCGGCGCGAGCCGGACCCCGTGCCAGAGCGTGCCGCGCGTCCGCATGTTGTGGATGCACGGCCGGCGGCGATGGATGATGCGCCCGAACCGGGCAGCGATCCCAACGCGCCTGCAGCCGAGCCCGAGCCCGACGTTCAGGAAGCCCAACCCAACCTGATGACCCCGCCCTCGCGCGACAGGGCTCTGGACCCATCGAATGTGCCGGCCCAGCAAGGGGCGACGCTCTCCGCCGCTGATCAAGCGGCGGTGACGCAGGCGCCACGCCCCGCGACCCCGCCAGCGGCCGAGAGCGACCCGACCGAGACGCATGCGATCGAAAAGCCGGCACCGCTTTTGGACGAGGCGCCCAACATCACCGCGCCGGATCGGCTGGCCGAGCCGGCCGACAGCGACGCGCTGGGCACATCAGTGGCAACGTTGAGTGCCGCGCGCCCGGGCAGTCCGGTTCCCTCGGCAACGACCACGTCGCCCGATGCGACCGGGCCCGAGGCATCGCAGCCCGCCGCGCCTCAGGCCCCGACGATCCTGTCGCTGCCGATGCTCGCCGTGACCGATGAGGTTGACCCAACACCCGAGCGTTTGGCCGAGCCCGCCGCACCGCGCACCGAGCTGACGGCGCCGGTCTTTGACCTGGTTCGGGTCGACAGTGCCGGCTTTACCGTCATCGCCGGCAGGGCGGACCCGGGCGTTCAAGTCGACATCGCCTTTGACGGCCAAGTTCGCACGACTGTGCGTGCCAATGACCGCGGCGATTTCGTGGCCATGCTGCAGGCCGAGCTGACCACCGAACCCCAGACCGTCACGCTTGTGGCGCGCGATGACGGGCCCGCCGCGGTGGTTTCGCCCGAGCCGGTGATCGTGCTCGCGACCCCGGCCGAAACGAGCGAGGCGCCGGTCCTGCCGGCAGTGATCCAGACCACGCAGGAGCGGGTGGAGGTTGTCCAGCCCGCCCATCCCGGCATCACCGATCAAGTGGTGCTCGACACAATCAGCTATGACAGTCAGGGCGCAGTGGTTCTGTCCGGCCGCGGCACGCCATTGGCGCCTGTCCGGATCTATGCCAATGACAGCCCGGTTGGCGAAGTGATGGTGTCCGACAGCGGCGCCTGGCAGGCCGTGCTGCCGGACATCGCACAAGGCCGCTACACTCTGCGGGTCGATGAGCTCGACAACGCCGGATCGCGCGTGGTCAGCCGCATGGAGACGCCGTTTCAGCGTGACAATCCGCTTCAGGCACCAGCGGCGGTCCGGGCCGCAATCAATGCTGAGGCGGTGCCGGGCAGCACCGTCGTGGTCCAACCCGGCAACAATCTGTGGATGCTTGCGCGCCGGCATCTTGGGTCGGGCATCCGGTATACGTTTATCTTCACCGAGAACCGCGACCGCATCCGCGATCCGGATCTGATCTATCCGGGCCAGATCTTCGATTTGCCCGATCGTACGCAGTTCGTGCCAGAAACGGACTGATCCACCGCCTGCTGTCCTCGACAAGGCCCGCAACCGGATCGCGGTCGCGAGGGCTGCGTGCGGCGTCAGCGACACCGGCACCAGGAACGAAATCCCTTGCCGTTCCGGCCCAACCCGCGCACATGACGCAAAAGACTGCCCTGGAGGAAAGACGCTGAGCAAGGACAGGCCCGATATCCGGACCGTACGGCGCGTGCTGCCCTATCTGTGGCCGGCGGGCGAGCGCATCGTGAAGCTCCGCGTGGTGGCCGCGCTCGGCGCGCTGTTCTTGGCCAAACTCGCCACCGTGACGACGCCCCTTCTCTTCAAACTCGCCGTCGACACGCTGACCGGCGAGACCGGAGAGAGCGGCGAGACGGACCCGCATCTTCTGCTCGCCGTCGGCGCCGTTGGCTTGGTGCTCGCCTATGGGGTGATGCGACTTACCGGCGTCGGGTTGCAGCAACTGCGCGACGTTGTGTTTGCCCGGGTCGGGCAACGTGCGTTGCGGGCACTGGCGCTCGAGACGTTTCGGCATGTCCACGGGCTGTCGCTTCGCTATCACATCACCCGCAAGACAGGGGCGCTCAACCGGGTGCTTGAACGCGGGGTGAAGGGCGTCGAGTTCCTGCTGCGCTTCATGCTCTTTTCCATCGGCCCGCTCATTCTTGAACTTATCATGATCGCCGTGGTGCTGTGGGTGGCGTTCTCGTTTTCCTATCTAAGCGTCGTGGTTGCGACCGTGGCACTCTATGTCTGGTTCACTTACAAGGTGACCGAATGGCGGGTCGAAATCCGCCAGCGGATGAATGACCGCGACCAGGACGCCAACCAAAAATCGGTCGACTCGCTGCTGAACTTCGAGACGGTGAAGTATTTCGGCGCCGAACAGCGCGAGGCGCGGCGCTATGACGAAAGCATGGCCGGTTACGAGCAGGCGGCGCTGCAAACCTCCTGGTCGCTGGCATTTCTCAATTTCGGCCAGTCGGTGCTCATCACTGCGGGGCTGGTTTCGGTTATGGTCATGGCAGCACTTGGCGTGCAGCGCGGCGATCTGACGGTCGGCGATTTCGTGATGGTCAACGCCTACATGATCCAGATCACCCTGCCGCTCAACTTCCTCGGCACGGTGTACCGGGAAATCCGCCAAAGCCTGGTCGATATGCGCGAGATGTTTTTGCTGCTCGACCAGCCCGCCGATGTGGTCGACCGGCCCGGTGCGGCCGATCTCAAGATCTCCGGCGCGACCGTGCGGTTTGAAGATGTCAGTTTTGGCTATGAGCCGGAGCGGCCGATCCTGAGAGGTCTCAACATCGAGGTTCTTGGTGGGCAGACGCTGGCCATTGTCGGTGCTTCGGGATCGGGCAAATCGACGATCGCGCGGCTTTTGTTTCGGTTTTACGATGTCGGTGCCGGCCGCATCACCATCGACGGGCAAGATCTGCGCGACGTGACCCAGGCCAGTCTGCGCGGGGCGATCGGGGTCGTCCCGCAGGACACGGTGCTCTTCAACGACACCATCCGCTACAACATTGCCTATGGCGATGCCAATGCCGGCCAGGCCGAGGTCGAAGAGGCGGCGCGCGCTGCACGCATTCACGACTTCATCATGGCCTTGCCGCGCGGCTATGACACCGAGGTCGGCGAGCGCGGTCTCAAACTCTCGGGCGGCGAAAAGCAACGGGTGGGCATAGCCCGAACCATCGTGAAGAACCCACCGCTCTTGATGCTGGATGAGGCGACCTCGGCGCTCGACACCGAAACCGAGCGCGGGATCCAGGACTCGCTGCGAGAGATGAGCCGGGGCCGCACGGTGCTGACCATCGCGCATCGTCTGTCGACCGTGGTCGAGGCCGATCAGATCGTGGTGCTTGAGGCGGGCGAGGTTGTGGAAGCCGGCACCCATGAGGAGCTTTTGGCGCTCGAGGGGCGCTATGCCCGCATGTGGTCGCGCCAGCAGGCCGAGCGCGAGGAAGAGCCGGCCCGAATGGATCGCGCGGCGTCTGCCGCTGGCAAGCTTGGACATGGGCGAACAGCTTGGGATCGTCGCGGGCGCCCGATCCGCAGTCTCGCTGGATCGCCCAACCGACCGGGCGCAGGCCGGTGCCGGACCGATCAGGCCCGGGCTCAATAGGCGTTGTAGCTTTTCTCTTCGACGATCTTTGAGCCAAGCTCGGTGTTGATGCGCTTTTTTAGATCCGCCCGTTTGTCATTTGTGCGGTAAACCGCGCGGGCCAGCTCCACGAAAAGCGGGCCGAAATCGCCGGCCCGGTCGCATTCCCGGATGTCGTCTTCAATCTGCCAGAGCGTCTCGTTGACCGATTGAAGCTCTGCGGTCAGCTCGGGGATCGGGGCCTCCTGGGGCACCGCATCCGCCAGGACGGCCTCCAGCAACTCCAGCTCGACGCGGACATTGGCCAGTTTGGACGGCTCGCTGATGCGCGCGGCCTTGATCCGCAGAATGGTGATCTTGTCGATCAGCTCTCCGGGCGAAATCGGGGTGTGGATGTCGTGCATCGTCACCGCCCGCCGCGCTGGGCCACCAGGGCGGCGATCTCGGTTTTCACCTTGTCGAAAACGCTGTTCCAATCATCCGGAGCGGGCTGGCGGATCAACCGCATCGAGGGGTACCAGGGCGTTGCGTCATGCCAGGGGCCATAGAGCCAATAGGCCGAGAAATGCAGCAGGTTCCAGATCGGTGCCCCGAGGCTGCCGGAGACATGGGCGATGGCGCTGTCCATTGTGACCACCAGATCGAGCCCCTGAATAAGCGCGGCGCTGTCGGCAAAATCCTTCTCGGACCCGGCAGCGTCGACGATCACCGAGGCCAGGCCGGAGCTCTGATAGGCCTCCAGCAATGGACCCTTATAAAGCTAAAAAAGCGACACGCCGGGGATGGCCGCCAGACCCAGGAAGCGGTCCATGGAAAATGAACGTTTGTGATTGGCGCGGTAGGTGATCGAACCTGACCAGAGCACGCCGATCTTCAACCGCCCCTCATGCGGGGCCAGCAGTTTTGCCGCGCGGGTGCGGCTTTCCTCAGGCACATGCAGCCGGGCCGGCGGCGGAATGCTCTCCTTTGTCAGACCGACAAAGCGCGGCAGGCTCATCATCGACACCCAATAGTCGATCTTGGGTTTCTTCGAGCCGATCTCGGCAAGAAGATCGATGCCCTCAAGCTCGGCGAACAGCCGTTTGAGCTGGGGTTTGCACGCCAGGACCACCGTTCCGCCGAGCGCTTTCAGCGCCGGTAAAAAGCGCGCCATCAGGATGGTGTCGCCAAAACCCTGTTCGGGCATGACAAGAATGGATTTGCCGGTCAGAGGCTCGCCCTGCCATTCCGGCTCCGACAGCTCGGGCTTGGAGACCTCGTCGCCGCTCCACCGCGCTTCGTAGAGATCAAAGCCGGGCCGGTACGCGCCAAGGGCCAGAAACGCCATGGATTTCTGGACCTTCAGCTCGTCGTGATCGGGGTCCAGCGCAAGCCCGGCATCGCACATCTCGACCGCTTCGGCATGTCGGTTGAGGCCGCGCAGCGCCGTGGCAACATATTGGATCGGATCGGCCTGGCCGGGGCGCATCTTGACCACGCGGCGGCGCACCGCCAGCGCCTCCTCCAGATCGCCATTGTCGTAGAGCGCATTGCCCAGATTGTTGAGAAAATCCGAACTCTCCGGCGCGATCTCGACCGCCTTGCGTTGACAGACCACCGCTGTGGCATAGTCCTTTTGTTTGCGGTGCAATGCGCCCAGATTGGTCCAGATCGAGGCATCGCTCGGCCGGTTGGCCAGAAACGTGCGGTAGAGCTTGCAGGCACGCTCCAGATCTCCGGCCTGGTGCGTGTCGATGGCCATCTGGCGCAGCTCGGTCATGGTGCGGGGCGGCGCCGGGGGCTTGGCCGATGCGGAACCCGGCATGGTGGCCTGACCCTGCGCGGTGGGGGGGTGGATCTCGCTCATCCGGGCCTCGTTGCGTGCAATCGGGGGCGGCACAATCCTAGGTGAGGCTTAGGGACGGGTAAACCGCCTCGCCGCAGCTTTCATTGGGCCAGCGTGGCGCGTATCACACCGATAGGCACAGCCAGACAGGACGGGGGACGCGATGAGCGACGCGGGGCGTGAGCCGGAGGCATCCGAGCAGGTCGAGACGGATGATCGGTTTGCAAGCCATGGTCGAACCCTCAATGCAGTGTTGGTCGATGCGATTCTCGCGGCCGTTGAAGTCGGTGCAGCCGAGCGTCTGGCCGAGCTGTTGGAGCCGCTGCATGCCGCCGACATCGCCGATTTGCTCGAACAGATCGGCACCCAAAGCCGGCGCAAGCTGGTGCTGCTTTGGGGCGACGGGCTCGATCCAACCACACTGACCGAGCTGATCGAGGGGGTGCGCAACGACATTGTGCCGCTGCTGAGCGAGGCGCAGCTTGCCCGGCTTACCGAGCTTGAAACCGATGATGTGGTCTACATCGTCGAGGATCTGGCCGAAGACGAGCAGGCCAAGGTGCTTGACGCGCTGGACGAGGCCGACCGCGCCGCGGTGGAAAGCTCGCTTGCCTATCCCGACTATTCCGCCGGGCGCTTGATGCAGCGCGAGCTGGTCATGGCGCCGGAGCCCTGGACGGTGGGCGAGATGATCGACCATATGCGCGCGGCCGAGGATCTGCCGGATCTCTTCTATGACGTGATCATGGTCGATCCGCGCATGCAGCCCATCGGCACCGTGCCGCTCAGCCGGATCATGGGCAACCGGCGCGACGTGGCGCTGCGCGATCTGATGGATGCCGATTTCCGCACCATCCGGCCCGAGGCGAGCCAGGAGGATGTGGCCTATGATTTCACCCAGTATCACATGGTGTCGCTGCCGGTGGTCGAGGAAAGCGGGCGGCTGGTGGGGGTGATCACCATCGACGATGCGATGGTGGCCCAAAGCGAAGAGGCCGAAGAGGATATGAAACGCCTCGCCGGGGTGGGCGATGAAGAGCTCTCCGACCGGGTCTGGGCGACCGCGCGGCTGCGGTTTCCCTGGCTCGCGGCCAATCTGGTGACGGCCGTGCTCGCCTCGCTGGTCATTTCGGTCTTCGAGGCGACGCTCGATGCGGTGATCGCCCTTGCCGTGCTGATGCCGATCGTGGCCTCGATGGGCGGCAATGCCGGCACTCAGACCCTGACCGTGGCGGTGCGGGCGCTGGCCACGCGCGATCTGACCGGCGCCAATATGCTGCGGGTTGTGTGGCGCGAGGCGCTGGTGGGACTTCTCAACGGGCTTGCCTTTGCGGTGCTGACTGCAGCCATCGGGGGGCTCTGGTTCAGCTCGGTGGATCTGGCGCTGGTTTTGGCGGCGGCGATGATCGTCAATTTGCTGGTCGCGGGGCTTGCCGGCATTCTCATCCCGGTGGGGCTCGATCGGTTGGGCGCCGATCCCGCCCTTGCCTCGGGCACCTTCGTGACAACGGTGACCGATGTGGTGGGCTTTTTTGCCTTTCTGGGCCTTGCCGCGATGATCCTGCTGTGAGGCTGCTGCGCCGATGGTGGGACGGCCCCAACCGGATCTTGCGGCTGGTCTTTCTCGTCTTTGGCCTTGGGATCACCTGGATCGGCCTCAGCATCGCGCAAACCGCCTGGGCTGCACGCGACTGGGTTCAGGTCGAGGGCACCATACTGGCCCCCGAGGTCGTCGAGCGCTTTGCCAGTGCCGATGCCGGCGGCACGATGTGGTATGTGGCCATCCAGTATGGCTATCGCTTTGAAGGCCGCGAGTGGGAGGGTCGGCTGGTCCGTTATGGCGGCGGCGATCAGGCAAGCAAGATGTTCTCCTCGCCCGATGCCGCCGCCCAGGCCGCGGCGCGCGAGTTTGCGCCGGGCATGGCCGTCACCGTTTATGTCGACCCTGACGATCCGTCGCGGGCGGTGCTGGATCGCAGCTTCGGCTTTGTCAGTCTTGCGGCCCTGGCGCTGGGTCTGACGCTGATCGCGCTGGCCATCGGCATCGGGTTTTCGCGCCCTGCATCGCCGTCAAATGGCAAGGGGGCTTGATTTCCCCTGCCCGAGGCTTTCCTTACGCCTGAGGCAAGGAGGTGCGGCGTGTCCCAAAACCCAACCGATATCGATGCGGTACAGGCAATGCTGGGCGATCAGGGCTATGTGTGCGGGCGCGCATTGGCCACGGTGGTCTTTCTGTCGCTGACCCTGGGCCGGCCGCTTTTTCTGGAGGGCGAGGCCGGTGTCGGCAAGACCGAGATCGCCAAGGCCTTGGCAGCGAGCCTGGGCCGCCGGCTGATCCGGCTGCAATGCTATGAGGGGCTGGACGCGGCCTCGGCGGTCTATGAGTGGAATTTTCCGGCCCAGATGGTGGCGATCCGCACTGCCGAGGTCACCCAAAGCGCCGACCGCGCGGCGCTGACCGAGGAGCTTTTTTCGGATCGGTTTCTGATCCGCCGGCCGCTTCTGGAGGCGATGTCGCCGCAAGAGGGCGGCGCACCGGTGCTGCTGATCGACGAGCTGGACCGCACCGATGAGCCGTTTGAGGCGTTCTTGCTCGAAGCGCTGAGCGATTTTCAGGTCACCATCCCAGAGCTTGGGACGGTCAGCGCCGCCGCGCCGCCCATTGTCGTGCTCACCTCCAACCGCACGCGTGAGGTGCATGACGCGCTGAAGCGCCGCTGCCTCTATCATTGGGTGGAGTATCCCGATTTTGCCCGGGAGATGGCGATCCTGCGCAGCCGGGCGCCCGAGGCGACGGAGACGCTGAGCCGCGAGATCGTGGCCTTCGTGCAGTCCCTGCGCACCGAGGATCTTTTCAAGAAGCCCGGCGTGGCCGAGACAATCGATTGGGCGAAATGCCTGGTGGCGCTCGATGCCGTGCAGCTCTCGCCCGAGGTGATTGCCGACACGATCGGGGCGCTTTTGAAATATCAAGACGACATTGCCAAGCTGCAGGGTTCGGAGGCCAAGCGCATTTTGGATGCGGCCAAGACCTCGCTGGAGCCGGCGTGACCTGCCCCCGGCGCGCCGGCCCGCCCGCCCTCCCCCGTCTCGCCGGGGGCAGGCCCGCCTCCTGGCCCAGCGGGCGGCGCGATGCGGCTTGACCATCTGCGTCTGCTGGAGCCCGCCCCGGGCGTTCTTGCCTGGTATGACGGACGGGTGGAGGGCCTGCGCGCGTTCGAGGGACCCAACTGGGTCGATGACGGGGCGCTGTCGCTTGGCGTTGCAGCCTATGCGGTGGTGAACGGCACACATGGCCTGGTCTATGACAGCCATATCTCGGTGCCCCATGCCGCGCGCATGCGCGCCGAGCTCAACGCGCGCGGGGTCACCGAGATCACGCTGCTGCTCAGCCATCACCATCTGGACCATGTCGCCGGCACCGCGGCCTTTGCCGGCTGCGAGATCCTGGCCGGGGCGCGCACCGCCGCGCATCTTGCCCGCGACAAGGCCGCGATCGAGGCCGGCACGCTTTCGGGCCCGCCCGCCATCGACCCGTTGATCCTGCCCACCCGTGCGCTGGACGGAAACACGACGCATGATTTTGCCGGTCGGGCGCTTGAGCTCTTGCCGTTCGACATCCACTCCCAAGACGGCGTTTTGGTGTGGCTGGCGGAGCAAGGCATCCTGCTGGCCGGCGACGCGCTGGAAGATCCCATCACCTATGTTGCCGAGCCCGACCGGTTGGAGGCGCATCTGGCCGAGCTCGACCGGCTGGCGGGTTTGGGGGCCACGCGGATCCTGCCCAATCACGGCGACCCGGACCGGATTGCATCGGGCGGCTATGGGCCGGGGCTGATCGACGCGACGCGGCGCTATACCGAGTGGCTAGCCGGGCTGCCGAGCGATCCGGGCCGGGCCGAAACGCCGCTGCACGAGATCCTTGCCGCGGATCTGGCGGCCGGACACATCCTTTGGTTCGATGCGTATGAGGCGGTGCATCAGGGCAATATCGCGAAGGTACTGGGCGATGGCTGAGAACGCTGCGCTATTGATCCCGGTGAACCCGGACGGCAAGCTTGCCGACAACATCACCCATTTCGCCCGGGCGCTGCGCCGCGCTGGGTTGCCGGTGGGCACAGGCCGGGTCGTCGATGCGATCCGCGCCGTCGAGGCGGCCGGGTTCACCTCCAA